>CAZLOO010000006.1:0-22669 GCA_964561055.1 uncultured Halobacteriales archaeon | reverse complement strand
TCCCACGACCTCGAAGGCCGCGTCTACCGTCTGTAGCCGACCCGACACACTTAAAGCCGCGTCAGACACCTGTCAGGTCTCCCGCAGGCGTCTGACGCTCGTCTGCCGGGGGCGCCACGGGGGCCCTCTAGGACGAAGGTTATTCAGTGGGATTGTCGAGGAGGCCAAGAAGGCGGAGCCGGAGGGACCGGGGATGTCGGGCAGACGGGGGCACCTCGGTAGTTAAAAGGGGAATGACAGTCGGCGACTGGCCAGGGGCGAGAGAGTCCTGCCGGTAACAGTGACGGGCAGCCAACCCCCCACCCCTTCGTTTCAAGTGGAACCAATCATGAGCCACACCGACCCGTGCTGAAACCGCTAGTACGGTGTTTCTACAGAAAGAAAGAGGAATGAAACGATCTGATTTATTCCTAATACGGGTTAGGTGATAACCTGAAGTATATAAGAATTCCGGATCTAGGATTCGAGTCGCTGAACCCCTCCCCCTCTTTCGTGACTCCACTTGAAACGAAGGGGTGGGGGGGTTGCCGCGTCCGCTTCAAGAAAGCAATGGCTCGTCCGGGCAGCGTGCCAGCTCCGTTGGACTTGGGTGAGACCAGACAGCCAGGCGCCACGGCTCGAGCAGGGGCGATCGGCTTGACGGAGCACCCGTTCCTACCGGCACCGATCGGGCCGCTCCGAGCCGAGGGGGTGGCCGTTGTGACCGGGCGCCTCTGAGTGACGAAACGTAACCCGACCGCAACGTTTAATTCCCGTCTGCCACACGACTTCGACTGCATCAAGTGGACGCGTCCTGCGACGGGAAACGGGGAGATGACGACGCTACCCGTCGTACACGCCAGACTCACCGGACGCGCGGGAAATCTCCACCCGAAACAATGGGGTATTGGAGTCACGCATGAACGACAGGGACGACATTGAGCGCGGGGAACCTGGGGCCGTGGACGGCCCGGAGCCGTCGTTCGACGCCCCTGACAGACTAGACGGCGAGCCGGAAGGGGAGGGCGGAGGGGCGTCGCCGGGGTTGTTCGACGATCTGCTTAGCGGCGAGCCAATATTCGAGAAAAAAGAGGTACTGCGGCCGTCCTACACTCCGCGGCGGCTCCCCCACCGCGAGGAGCAGATCAACAACATGGCGACCATCTTGGTCACCGCTCTCCGGGGTGACACACCTTCGAACATCCTCATCTACGGGAAGACCGGCACCGGCAAGACGGCCTCCGCGAAGTTCGTCGCCGACGAACTGGAGACCACCTCCGGGAAGTACGACGTCCCTTGCGAGGTGCAGTACATCAACTGCGAGGTGACCGACACTCAGTACCGGGTGTTGGCACAGCTCGCGAACACGTTCATCGAGCAGAACAACGACTATGTCGCCGAGCAGCTGGACGACCTCCGGCAGCTCCGGACCGACGCCGAACAGTCCCCGGGGGCGCTGGTAACCAGCGAGTTCGACTCCGTTGACGAACTCGACGCGCGAATCGAGGAGCTGGAGGCCGACGCCGAGGGGTTCGAGCCGGTCCCGATGACTGGCTGGCCCACCGACCGGGTGTACAGCACGTTCTTCGAGGCTGTCGACTACCGCGAGCGGGTGGTGGTGATTATGCTCGACGAGATCGACAAGCTCGTCGAGAAGTCGGGCGACGACACCCTATACAACCTTTCGCGGATGAACTCGGAGCTGGAGAACTCGCGGGTGAGCATCATCGGCATCTCCAACGACCTGAAGTTCACCGACTTCCTGGACCCGCGGGTGAAATCCAGTCTCGGTGAGGAGGAAATCGTTTTCCCCCCGTACGACGCCACCCAACTGAAGGATATCCTCCAGCACCGAGCGGACGTGGCGTTCAAAACCGGCGCGCTCAGCGAGGACGTCATCCCGTTGTGTGCGGCGTTCGCCGCCCAAGAGCACGGCGACGCTCGGCGGGCGCTTGACCTGCTCCGGACCGCCGGGGAGCTGGCCGAGCGTGACAGCACGGAGTCCATTGAGGAGGAGCACGTCCGGCAAGCTCAGGAGAAAATCGAGCTCGACCGCGTCGTCGAGGTGGTTCGTACCCTCCCGATGCAGTCGAAGCTGGTGCTGTACGCCATCATCTCTCTCGAGGAAAACGGGGTCCACAACGTCAACACCGGCGAGGTGTACAACGTGTACAAGCGACTCTGTGGGGAAGTAGACGCCGACGTGCTCACCCAGCGGCGGGTGACCGACCTTATCAGTGAACTGGACATGCTCGGCATCGTCAACGCGGTCGTCGTCTCGAAGGGCCGGTACGGCCGTACGAAAGAGATGGGGCTGTCGGTACCCTTGGAGGAGACGCGCAACGTCCTGCTGGCAGACTCACGGCTGGGCGAGGTTGAGAACGCCCAGCCGCTCGTACAGTCCCGGTTCGACGACTCCGGCTAGAACACGCACCCGAGGCCGGCGTCCCCGGAGGCGATCAGCCGGATACACCCCAGCTTCGGTATCCGTAGCTCCGCGGTCCCGACCACCCAGCCTGGGCGCACCGGCTCGCTGATGCCGGCGACCTGATCGTAGTTGGGATTGGTCCCGCTGTTGTCCCCCTTCGTGATGAACCCGGCGTGGGGCGCCGGGCAGTTGCGCAGTTCCTCGCAGTCGCTGGCGCTCCCGATGAAGTCTGGATTGGCCTTGTCGTACCAGTTCTCGCTCTCGTTGACCCAGAACATCGCCCGGTGGATCACCGGCGTTCCGCCAGGTCTGCCGTCGCGGCTGTACACGATGACATCCCCGCCGGCACCGAACTTCCCGTAGCCGCCCGGCCGTGCGCCGACTCGGTTGGGGACGACCCCCGTCGGTTCGTCGGCGACGTGGGCCCCTTCGCCGGGGAGGCGGTGTTCTTCCATCACGAACACCAAGTCGCCGCGCTGGAGGTTGGGCTCCATACTGCCGCTCTCGACGGCGACCATCGGCGGCCAGACGCCGCTGATGGCGAACAACACTACCCCGACCATCACGACCGCAAGCACGCTGCCAAGCAGTTCCCGGACGTACGCGACCCGCTCGTCGTCAGTAGTCAACACCCACTTCACACTGTCGAGGGCCGTCTCCCCGTCATCGCGGGAACCCATCACGAGTCGTTGCCCCGCTGCCCGCTTCAACTTTCTGGGTTCGGCGGGCGCTACGCTTTTGTCCCGGGTGACCGACCCACGCCTGTGACCGACGAGCCGTCCCGGCAGGTGGTGCGGGAACTCGCCAGCCGGGGGTACAACGCCGACCGTGAGGCGGTAACGCTGTTGGCGGGCGCGGGTGACCCGATGGCGGCCTTAGAGCGGGCCGTCGAGACGTATGACGGTGATGCGCCGGTGCTACCCGGCGCGCACGTCCGCTCGGTGCTGGAAGAGCGCCCGGTCGATCGCGGGCGTCGAGACCCCTCTGTTTCATCTGGAGATAACCAGACCACGTCGAACGATTCGAGTGACGGAGGTGGTCCGGAGGGGTCTGTTGCAGTGGAAACAAGGGGGTCTGATACCGCCGACGGGACCGGCCGACGGACAAGTACCGATCGCGATCCCTCGCCGGCGGAGATAGCGGGGGACATCACCGGCCGCTCGACCGGCACCGGCTCCTACAACGACTTCGTGGACACGTTCCGGGACCGCTACCGCCGGCTCTCCCCTGTCCTGACCGGCCGGGTGAATCAGCGCCCCACGAGCGCCGTCCGGGAGGCGAAGGGGGGTGATGACGCCGCCATCGTCGGAATGGTCAACGACGTGCGCTCGACCGCTAGCGGTCACTGGCTCGTCGAGCTGGAAGACACCAGCGGCGTGTTCCCTTGTCTGGTAATGAAGGACCGTCCAGCCGCGGAGTTAGTTGAGGAGCTCCTGTTCGACGAAGTGATCGCCGTCGAGGGCACTCTCGCTGACGACGGCGGAGTACTGTTCGTGAATTCGCTGCACTTCCCGGATGTTCCGCGGACGTTCGAGCCGAACACGGCCGACCGGCACGTCCGGGCGGCGCTAGTGAGCGACATCCACGTTGGGAGCCAGGAATTCATGGCCGACGCCTGGGAACGGTTCGCCGGCTGGCTCCACACGGACGACGCCGAGCGCGTGGAGTACCTGCTGATTGCGGGCGACATGGTTGAGGGGGTCGGGGTGTACCCAGACCAGGACGAAGAGCTCTCGATTGTTGATATCTACGACCAGTACGAGGCGTTCTCGGAACACCTCAAGTCGGTCCCGGGAGACATGGAGATCGTGATGATTCCCGGCAACCA
Source organism: uncultured Halobacteriales archaeon (assembly GCA_964561055.1). Taxonomy (GTDB): domain Archaea; phylum Halobacteriota; class Halobacteria; order Halobacteriales; family Haloarculaceae; genus CAZLOO01. The sequence goes on along the minus strand of CAZLOO010000006.1, from coordinate 18,434 downwards.
CGACGCCGTCCGGCTGGCGGAACCACAGCCGGGTTTCGACGACGAACTACGCTCCATTATGAGCGCTCACGATGCCCGGATCACGGGCAACCCCTCGACTGTAACGATCGAGGGGGTGTCCGTGTTGATGTACCACGGCGTCTCGCTGGACGAGGTCATCGCCGAACTGCCCGAGGAGAAGGCCAGCTACGAGCACCCCGAGCGGGCGATGTACCAGCTGCTGAAAAAGCGCCACGTCGCGCCACAGTACGGAGGGAAAACCCGGCTCGCCCCCGAGGAGGAGGACTATCTCGCCATCGACGACGTGCCGGACGTGTTTCACACCGGCCATGTCCACAAGTTGGGGTACGGCCGCTACCACGGGGTGCTGGCGGTCAACAGCGGCTGCTGGCAGGAGCAGACCGCTTTCCAGCGCAGCGTCAACATCGACCCGGACACCGCATACGCGCCCGTGGTGGACCTGGATACGCTGAAGCTGTCGCTGGCGGAATTCAACTAGGGCGAGCGGCGGTAGCGCACTGTCCGGGTGCCGTCGAAGCGCGGCCCCGGGCCGTCCGTGACGAAGTCGGCAGCCTCGGCGGCGGCGCGGCGATCATCGTCGCTCTCAGCGACCAGTAATTCGACGGCCATCCCCTCCCCCCGGGCGAACCGCAATGGCTCCTCGAGCAGCCGCTCGGAGACGTCGACCGGCCCCTCGAGCTGGGTGACATGGACGGTCTCTCGCCGGGCGTCGAAGCTGACGAACCCCTGGATGGCGTCGTCATCGTCAGCAGCCACCCGGACGGTGCGGTCGTGGACGAGGTTGCGCATCACGTCCGTCGGAGACTCGGTCAGTTCGGCCAGCCGCTCGGCGTCCGCCTCCACCGCATCCCGTATCTCGACGTGCATACTCTTGCCATCGTCTCACACGGCAATAAACCCTCGAATCCCTCAGCCGACGACCGCGGTGGCTTCGAACTCCACGCACAGCCGTGGATCCACCAGCGCCGCCACCTCCACCAGTGTCATCGCTGGATGGGCCTCACCGAACGCCTCGGCGTGGACGCGCCCGACCGCTTCCCAGTCGTCCGCGTCCGTGACGAACGCACGTGTCCGGACCACCTCCTCGGGCTCGGCGCCGGCCTCCCGGAGGGCGTCGGCCACCAGCGCCAGCGCTCGCCGCGCCTGTTCGTAAGGGCCGGCGTCCATCGGCTCTCCATTCTCGTCGACCGCCGTCGTCCCGGCGACGTGGACCTGGTCGCCCGCCCGGACCGCTCGCGAGTAGCCCGCCGCCCCCTCCCAATCGGTGCCGCTCGCGGTCTCCTGTCGTTCGGATGCCATACAACTCCACCGGCGCGTAGCCTCAAGAACCCCGGCAGGGATGGGGGACCGTTTATGTGAGAACCGTGGCAACTGTCCTCCATGAGAGACGATAGCGAGGACGTCCGAGAGGTGCTGTTGCGCCACTCCGATAGCCGGGCCTGTCGGGCGCTGTGGGCGGCACACGATGATGGGGACACGCTGGATCCCCGGGAGTGTGCCGAGGCGCTGCAGGCGACGGAGGGGGAACTCTGTCTCGTCGTCACGGATGGCCCGGAGGAGCGCTACGCCCGCTGGGACCCTGCCCGGGGGTTCGAACAGCTGACAGTGTGGCCGCCTTGGGGCGTGGCGGACTACAACGGCGGGATGGATCGGGCGGACGCGGTCTCGCTTCTGGCGGCGGGCGACCCGAAGCCGCTCCCGTTCGGCGCCTCGCCGTTCGCCCACGGGGACGTACTCTCGAGCCTCCCTGGATTGGTGTGGCCCTAATCGCCCGCCTCTGGGGCGGGTAGCACGCCGGCCGCCCGGAGATCCTCGCCGTCCACGGAGGAGCGGAACATCTCGGGGCTCATCCCGTCGTCGCGATCGACGCCGAAGTTCTCCGCGTAGAGTTCCTCAACGCGGTCGATTTCATCGGCCGACAGCGGCGGGGTGTCGGGTGCCGCGGCCCACTCCTCGATGTCGGCGACCGTCCGGAAGGTGGGGGTGACCGTCGCAACCTCGTCGTGACTCAGCAGCCACTGAATGGCGGCCTGTCCCATCGTGCGCTGACCGTCCCGTTCGAGGAACCGCAGCGCATCGACCTTCTCCCAGCCGGTCTCGAACCAGGCGTCCGGTCGGTGGGCGCGGTGGTCGCCCTCTCCGAGCTCGGTGTCGGGGGCGACCTGCTCGTTCAGCAGCCCTGAGGAGTGGGGCACCCGGGCCATGATGCTGGTCGGGGCGTCGCGCTCGCGGATGGTCTCCAAGAAGTGCCGCCCCGGTACTGCCTCCAACACATTGAACACCGTCTGGACGACATCGAACTCGTTCTTGATAGCGGCGTCACCCTCCGCAAGCCAGCCAATAGAGGGCCCCAGTGCCCACCCGACGGCGTCGACCCGGCCCTCCTCGCGAAGGCGGTCCAACCACTCCAGCACCTCCGGGGTGACCTCTTCGACGTTGGCGTTGTGGAGCTGGAGCAGGTCCACCCGCTCTAGCCCGAGCCGGTCGAGCGAGCGGTCGAACGCCTCGGTGAGGTAATCGACGTCTATCTGCTTGGGAAGTTCGCCGTGGCCGGCCTGTGGGTTGTTGTAGAAGTCATACCCCACCTTCGTGCCGACGATGGCCTCCTCGCGGTGCTCGGCCAGCGCCTGCCCGATGAGCTCCTCGCTGCGGCCGTGGCCGTACACGTCGCCCGTGTCGAAGTAGGTGATACCCTGCTTGAGAGCGTGCTGGACCATCTGGACGGCCTCGCTCTCGTCGCGGTCCCCCCACCAGTCCGTGCCGACGACCCAGCCGCCGAAGCCAACGGTCGACACCTCAACGCCACTGTTCCCAAGGGTTCTTTGCTCCATAAGGTGTCCTTGGGAATTCGCGCACTTATTGGGCGCGGTTGCCCGGTCACGGTCCCGGAATCCCTATCCCGGTCGCTGGCGAACCGGACGATATGACGAAGACGCACGTCTCGTTGCCGCCCGAGGCCGACGCCGCTGTCGAGGAGTTCGTCGCCGAGGTGGACCGCCGGCTATCGGGTGACGAGGAGACCTGCGAGGTGGTTCGCGACGTGCTGATCGACCTGCACGGCGACCGGAATTCCTATGAGCGCTGGCAGAACGGTGGCGATGTCTCACCCGCCGAGCGGGTCCGTCTCCAGGGGTACGATCCCTGCAACACCACCCTCGAGAGCGAGTACTACGCCGAGAAGGACCCGGAGCGCTTCGAGCGCTCCAAACACCTCCAGTGGCTGTGGCGGCAGTTCGACGCCACCGCGATGGCGGACAACATCTCCTTCGCGCTGCGGTTCCGGGCGATGTTGGCGGATCACCTGTTCGAGGAGGCAGGCGACAACCTCCGGCTGTTCAAAGGTATCACGTTCACCTACGGACATAACATCTCGCTGGGAGACAACGTCGTGATACATGACGACGTCCATCTGGACGACCGCGGAAAGCTCACCGTCGGCGACCGGGTTTCAATAAGCGACGACGCCCACGTCTACTCCCACGACCACGACATCGTCGACCAGACCAACGTGGACAATTACCATACGATCATCGAGAACGATGTGCGGGTCACCTATGACGCGATGGTGCGTGCAGGGGTGCGACTGGGGAAGAACTCCGTTGTCGCCGCGAAGAGCAGCGTCTCGAAGGACGTCCCCGCCCACCACATCGCGGCCGGATCGCCTGCGAAGTCCATCGGGGTCAAGCCCGGCTGGGAGGATTTCGCCGAGCCGCTGGAGGGGGCCAATGTCGATCGTCGCGAGGAGCGTCGCCTCAGTTATAACCTACCGGCGGACCTGGAGACGTTCGACGAGTTCGGCCGGGACCTACAGCCGCCTGAGTCTCGGTAGTCCGGCTTCGACGCACCTTTGAGGTGCGGCGCCGACCCTCGAGTATGTTCGTCGGAACTGGACTGCCGCTCGTGACGCCGTTCACCCCGGAGGGTGATCTCGACGAGTCCGCGCTCGCGGACCTCGTCGGCTGGGTCCAGCAGCGGGGCATCGACTTTATTATCCCGTGTGGCTCCACCAGCGAGGCGCCGCTGATGACCACCCAGGAGCGCACCCGGACCGTCGAGGTCGTCGCGAACGCCGCCGACGTGCCGGTAATGGCGGGCACCGGTCAGCCGTCGCTGGCCCGTACTGTCGCCACAACGGAGGCGGCCGCCGCGGCCGGCGCTGACGCCGCGCTCGTGGTGACGCCGTATTATTACAGTCACGGCCAGGCGGCGCTGGCGGACTACTACCGCGACCTCGCTGACGAGAGCCCCGTCCCGGTGTACTTGTACAGTGTGCCCGCGTACACGGACACCCCCATCGCCCCGGAGACCGTCGCCGGCCTCGCCGAGCATCCCAACATCCGCGGAATAAAGGACTCCTCTGGGGACATCGGCAACCTCACCAGACTGGTGCGACTCACCGCTGACGCGGAGTTCGACGTGTTCGTCGGCTCGGGCAGCGTGTACGCCGCGGCGCTTGGCGCCGGCGCCGCCGGCGGTATCGTCGCGGTCGCGAACGCCGTCCCTGAAGTTGCGAGCGGGGTCTATGAGCGGTTCGTCGCCAACAAGGAAGCCGCTGCCCGGGAGCTCAACGCCGCACTCGTGGAGCTCGACCACGCCGGCACCACCGTCCACGGCGTTCCGGGCATGAAGGCCGCGATGCGTGGGCGCGAGGCGCCCGCCGGCTACGCCCGCCCGCCGTTCCGACCGGTCGATGCCGGCACCAGCCAGCGGTTCGACGAACTCGTCGAGGCAGCACTGTCGGCGCTCTAGACGAGCCCGGATATCTCGCCGGTCAGCACGACTTTTCCCTCCGCCCGACACTCGACGTTGGCCTCGATGCGGTCGCGTTCGCGCCCCTCGACGGGCTCGACGGAGGTGTTCGTCCACTCGCAGACCACCCGCTGGCCGGTGTACACCCGCCGCCGGAAGGAGAACTCCATGTCGCTCGCCAGTACCTGTAGGTCGCCGCCGATCTTCGTCGGTAGGGTCGCCGTCAGCAGCCCGTGGACCACTAGCCGGCCCTGCTCGTCCGGCTCCGTGTGGATGGGCTGGTCGTCGCCAGTCACCCCGGCGAACTGTCGCACGTCCTCGCGGGTGAACGTCCGCTCGTAAGTGTGAGTGTCGCCCTCGGTCGGCTCCATACCCCCTGGCGGGCCGGCGAGGGCTTGTAGCTGGCGTGGCTTTCCCTTGACGACCGAGTCGACCGGTACCAACCCGCGCCGTTCCGGGGGCTTTTTCGCCCGTGACGGCGTAGACTTCGGTATGTCAGCCCTGCGCGACGCCCTTCGCGACCTGCCCGACGCGGTATTCGCCGACCTACTGGAGTCCGAGGAGGCGTACATGGTGGTCGTCGACCTCCCGGGGGCGACCGCCGACACGGTGGACGCCCGGGTTGAAGGGGGCCGCCTGCGCATCGAGGCCCAGCGCCGCAAGGACTTGCCGACGGAGTTCCGCTACGTGAGGGAGGACCGCTCGCTGTTCCTGGACGCCGAACTGCCGCTGCCGCCGGATGCCACCGGCGAGGGGGCCGAGGGGACGATGCGCCGGGGGGTGCTGGAGCTCCGGCTCCCGAAGACGACCGCCGAGCCAGAGGAGCCGGTCCCGATCACGGATGCGTGATTCCGAGCCCTGAGCCCCCGGCAGCGGGCCCGCCACCGGGGGTGGCTCCGCCGGCGTGAATCTTCGCGCGTACGGGCGGTTCTTCGTCGTCGCCTGGCAGTTCCTCCCTATCCTGCTCGCCTACGCTCGGGACCGCCGGCGGTTCCTGCTGTTCGGCGCCCCCCGCCAGGTCTCACCGGAGACCCGCCGGAAACGCGCCCGGTCGCTGCTGGACTCGATGCTCACGCTCGGCCCGACGTTCATCAAGCTCGGCCAGTTGCTGTCGACCCGGCCGGACGTGCTTCCCCCGGAGTACATCGACCAGTTCTCCGAGCTTCAGGACCGCGTGCCCCCGGCGCCTTGGGCGGAGGCTAGGGTCGTCCTTGAGGAGGAACTGGGTCCCGTCGAGAAGGCGTTCGACGAGTTCGATACGGAGTCGATCAGCGGCGCCAGCCTTGGCCAGGTGTACGTCGCCGAGCACGAGGGCGAACAGGTAGCTGTGAAAGTCCGTCGCCCCAACGTGGAGGCGCTGGTGGAGGCCGACCTGCGGGTAATAACGTTTTCCCTGCCGCTGCTGTTGCGGTTCGTGGACGAGGCTCAGGCGTTTTCCCTTGAGACGCTGGCCGAGGAGTTCGCGACGGTGATCCGCCAGGAGATGGACTACGGCCGGGAGGCCCGGATGCTCCAGGAAATAAAGGCCAACCTCGCGACTGAGCAACGCGTCCGAATCCCGGATGTGATCGAGGAGCGCTCGACTGGCCGGGTGCTCACGATGGAGTACGTCCCCGGGACGAAAATAACGGACATCGAGGACATCGAGACGATGGAGGTCGACCGGACGGCGCTGGCGGAGACACTCCAGCGGGTGTACCTCCAGATGATCATCGACGACGGGGTGTTCCACGCCGACCCACATCCAGGAAACCTCGCCGTCCAGGAGGACGGCACCATCGTGTTCTACGACTTCGGGATGAGCGGCCGGGTGGACCCGTTCGTCCAAGAGAAGATCATCGACTTCTACGCCGGCGTCGCGAACCAGGATATCGACGCCATCCTTGACTCGCTTGTGGAGATGGGAACGCTGTCGCCGGAGGCAGACCGGGGAGTGATGAGTGACGTGATGGAACTGGCCATCGCGGACGCCCGCGGCGAGCAAATCGAGCAGTACCGCGTCCAGCAAATCGTCTCGCAGGTTGAGGACACGATTTACGAGTTTCCCCTCCGCCTGCCGCCGAACCTGGCGCTGGTGTTGCGCGTCGCAACGGTCGTTGAGGGAGTTTGCGTGACGCTGGACCCCGACTTCGACTTCATCGCTGTCGCGACGGACTACCTTGGCGGTCAGGGCTATTTGGAACAGGGCGCCCGCCAGTTCGTCGAGGACCGTGCGACAGAGGCGACCGAGGCGGTCCGGTCGGCGGTGCGCACCCCTCCGAAACTGGAGCGGGTCCTCGATCGAGTGGACCGGGGGAACGTCACCGTCCGGGCGGAGATCCGCGACCCCGAGGAGGTGTTCGGCCGACTCGCGAAGCGGCTCGTACTCGGGCTGTTCCTCACTGCGGGAACCCTGTCGACGGCACTGCTGTACACCACCTCCAGCCTGGAGGCGACCGCCGTCGCGGGTGTGCTCACCGCCGGAGCCGCCGTGTTGTTGTACCTCTCCTTCCGGGAGCGCAAGGGTATCCAGGCCCAGCCGCAGTTCACCCGCCAGAACCTCCGCGAGCGCGAACAGGGCGAGGACGCCGGCGGCCTGATGGGCGCCGCCGGCGGGACCGGCCTCGGAGGAGTGCACGCCGGGCCGACCGAGGAGGACCACGACGAGCGCCCGGGTATGCGCATCGACGTCGAGGAATCCGAGGAGTGACCTCTTTACGCGGGGGTCACGCCGTACCCGTATGAACGTCGAGCCGTTCGCCCTGGAGCGGTGGTTCGCGGAGCATGAGCACGAGGCCGACCTGATGCTCGCCGAGAGCGGGGTCCGTTCGCTCCCGGCCGACGAGTTCGACCTCGACCCGGGGGACCTGGACTACGTCATCCCCACGAACGGCGACCCCGAGTTCCGGGGACAGGTGGCCGAGCGCTACGATCGGAGCGCCGACGAACTGCTGTTCACTGTCGGCTGTCAGGAGGCGAACTTCTTAGCCTTTCTCTCGCTTTTGGGTGGAGGTGACCACGCCGTCGTGGTTACCCCCACCTACCAGTCATTGCACGCCGTCCCCGACGCCCTCGCCGAGGTGACCCGCGTGGAACTGGAGCCGCCGGCGTGGCGCCTCGACCCCGACGCCGTCGCCGAGGCGATGACCCCGGACACACGGGTGGTCGTGGTGAACAACCCGAACAACCCCACCGGCCGCTACCATCCCGAGGAGACTGTGCGCGCGGTGTACGAGCACGCTGCCGACCGGGGAGCGTACCTGCTGTGTGACGAGGTGTACCGGGGGTTGGCGGAGGAGCCGATACCGCCGGCGGCTTCCTTCGGGGAGTACGGCGTCTCCACCAGCAGCGTCACGAAGGCCTACGGCCTGGCGGGGCTGCGCTTCGGCTGGCTCTGTGGCCCGCCGGAGGTGACGGGTGCGGCCTGGAACTGGAAGGACTACACTACCATCTCCCCGCCGCTGGTGAGCCAGCACGTCGCCCAGCAGGCGCTGGACCGGGAGGCTGAACTGCTGGCCGATAGCCGCGCGCTCGCAGCCGAGAACCGCGCTATCGTCGCCGATTTCTTCGCCAGGCACGACCTCGAGTGGCACGACCCCGTCGGGGTAAACGGCTTCGTCACGGTCCCGGACGGGTTTGCCGGCGGGCAGTCGTTCTGCGAGCGGCTGGTGCGCGAGGAGAGCGTCGTTCTCGCACCGGGGGAGGCGTTCGACGTACCCCCCCGGTTCCGTATCGGCTTCGGCCTCCGCACGGAGCGGCTACGCGAGGGGCTCTCGCGGGTGGGAGCGTTCCTGGAGCGGCACGTTTAGTCGAACCGCTCGGAGAGGCACTCCGAAACGACCTCCTCCGGGTCGCGGTCGTCTAGCGCCGCCCTGCGGCGTAGCTCCCGGTATGTGTCCGGAGGCAGCGAGAGGGTGATGCGGCCCAGCTCCACCCCGTCGGCTCGGAGTGCCTCCTCGACGCTGGTGCCGTCGTTCACCCGGCTGGCGACCGACCGCACCTCCCGCACCGTGAGGTCATGGTCCAGCACAGCCCAGGCGAGCTGGAAGCGCGCCTCCCCGTGGACGCGGGCGATGTGCTTGGCTGCCGTCGGGGCGATGCACCCCATCGCGACGTACTTCCGGACCGAGCGCGGCAGGTCGTGGACCCGCGCCCACTTGCGGATGAACGCCACCGTCGCCTCCCCGCCGGCGCGGGCGGCGGCGGCCTTGTACGACCCCTCGCCGCGCACCAGCGCGGCACACGCCGCGGCCCCTCGAAGCATAAACACGTTGTCGGCAGCGCCGGCGCTGTCGTCGGCGAACGCGCGAACCGTCTCCGCCGCGAGCTGGAGGCTCTCGGGGTCCGAGGGATTGAACGCGACGGCCTCGTCGGCGCGCTGCCCGGTCAGCGAGGGATCACCCCGGATTACCGGCCGGCCGACCGGCGATTCCCGGTCGACCGGTGGCTGTTCCTCCTCCTTCTCGGGGTCGAAATCCGGCTCCTGCTCAGCCTCGCCGTCGCTCATCAGGACACACAACGATGGCGTCCCGCAAAAGCGTCCCGGGACTGTGCGTCGGTGGCGCCAGCCGATCGTCCACTTGAGCTTGTCTTGGGGTCCGCCCTACTCCCCTCGCTGGTCGGCGAGGTGCTCCCACATCTCGGTACAGCCACAGCCATCGGCGGCGCCGTCTAGGTGGGAGGTATCGGCCTCCTCTTCCTCGTTTTCGGCGTCCGGCTCGACCTCGATTTCCGGGTCGGGGTCGGCCTCGGGGGGGTCGCGCGGCTCACTCCCCATTTGTCTTCCCCCGGTCGCCCGGCTCATGCAGTTCCGGAGCGACGTCGGCCGACGGCCGAACGCCGGTCCCCGGAGTTCGCTCTGTCATCGGTCCCTCCTACGCCACGGGACCGTATAAGACCGCGCTCGGCTGTAAGCTCCGCCCGTACAACGCCGTCCCGGCTGGCGTTGCCGCTACCCAGCGCGCGCCCGAGTGGCGCCCATCGGCTGCTGGCGGCCGTCGCTACTCCCCTGTCGCCTGTTCCTGCCCCGCGCGGGCGTCACCGAATTCGGTGACGCCCGGCAAGCCGGACCGGGTGCGATGGGGTCATGTCGACCGCCCCCCAATGAATGGTCGTGAGCACGCAGGTCCACCAACTTGACGACGGGGCGTGGGTGAGCGTCGGCGACAGCCGCGTCGTCCGTGTGGGCGACCTCTGGCGGGTTTCCGGCCCGTTCTGTGACTGCGAACCGACGGACCTGCTGGCGGAAGGATTTGTTGAGGTGGGCGTGGACGGCCATACCGTTGAGGGCCGGGTCGCCGGCCAGTGTGTGGCCTGTGGGGCCTCCGGCGTGACCGGCTGGCTGGCGCTGGGCCGGTTAGACCCCCACAGCGGTCGATTCCGGCCGATCGACGATGACGCCGTCCGGACGACCGACCGGCCTCGCCGGTAGCGGCAACGCTTGTTCAAGCGACCCAGACGGGGCGGGCCTTGACGCGAGCCACGGGCTGATACCGGAGACCGCCGTGTAGGATATACGGATGCCCAGCAAGGTCGAAGGATGGAAGGACGAGGTCTACGGGCGGGAGATTCGCGACCGGCTCTACGAGTTCGCCGAGGAGGGGTTCGACGCAATCCCCGAGGACGAGCACGATGCGTGGTTCGAGCGGTTCAAGTGGTGGGGGTTGTACCACCAGCGCGACGGCCAGGACGGCAACTTCATGATGCGGATCGGTACCCCGATGGGGCGGATGACGCCCGCCCAACTCAGGGTGGTTGGGGAGATCGCCGACGAGTACGCCCGCGGTCCCGCGGACAATCCGGAGTTCGGCGCCGCCTACTGTGACTGGACCACCCGCCAGTCGATCCAGCTTCACTGGATTCAACTCGAGGAGGTTCCGGAGATCTTCGACCGGTTGGAGAACGCAGGGCTGTCGACGATTCAGGCGTGTGGCGACTCCTGGCGCAACATCGTCGGATCGCCAATGGCCGGCCGTGACGCCGACGAGTTCATCGATATCTGGCCGCTCGTTCAGGAGCTCCACGACGACTTCAAGGGCAACCCCGCCTACGAAAACCTCCCCCGCAAATGGAAGGTGAGCGTCACCGGCGACACCCGCGGCGCCGGCCAGGGAGACATTAACGACCTCGCGTTCGAACCCGCGATCAAGGAGATCGATGGTGAGCGCGTCGAGGGGTTCAACGTCCGTGTGGGCGGCGGCCTCGCCCGCAAGGAGCCCCGGTTCGCGCGAGACATCGATGTGTTCTGCCGGCCCGGGGAGATGGCTGACGTCTCCGCAGGAATGAGTGCGCTGTTCCGCGAACACGGCAACCGCGACAACCGGTTCAAGGCGCGGATCAAGTTCCTCGTCGACGAGTGGGGCACCGAGAAGCTCCGGCGGGTACTTCAAGAGGAGTTCGTAGAGTACAAACTGGAGACCGCCGGCGAGGACCTGCGCCACGAGTACGACTACAATGCCGGCCGCAACGACGCCGTCGGCGACTACGTCGGTGTCCACGAGCAGGACGACGGCCAGTACTTTGTGGGCCTGTCCGTGCTCGTGGGCCGGATGGGCGCCGCCGACGTCATCGACCTCGCCGACCTCGCCGAGGAGTACGGCTCGGAGATGGTCGGGCTCACCCAGCGTCAGAACGTCATCGTCGGCGACATCGCCGAGGACGATCTGGAGGCGTTCCTCGAGGAGCCGCTGCTAGAGGAGTATTCCCCGGATCCCCACCCGTTCATGCGCGGCTCCATCGCCTGCACGGGGACGGAATTCTGCTCGCTATCGATCGTCGAGACCAAAAACCGAATGGTGCGCTACGCCCGCTGGCTGAAGCGCAACGTCGACCTCCCGGAGGGGATCGAGGAGTTCCACATCCATCTGTCGGGCTGTACCGCCTCGTGTGCTCAGCCTCAGATCGCCGATCTCTCGCTACGCGGAATGAAAACCCGCAAGGACGGCGACCCCGTTGAGGCGTTCGACATCGGACTGGGTGGCGGCCTCGGCGAGGACCCCCAGTTCGCGGAGTGGGTGGAGATGCGCGTCGCCGCCGACGAGGTGCCCGGCTACGTTCGCAACCTGCTCGCCGCCTACGACGCCGAGAGCGCCGAGGGACAGTCGTTCCGGGAGTTCATCGCCGCCCGCGACGAGGAGGCGTTGAGCGACATCGCGGAGCCCGAGGAGACGAGCTACGAGGACCCGATGATGCACAACACGAAGCAGACTTGGTACCCGTACGCCGAGAACGACTCGATGGACGCCGCGCCGGCGCACGCAGACGACTAGCGACGACCCCCGACCGACGGTCTCGCCGTCGCCCCGGCCGGATCACACTCCCAGGGCATCCAGTACCTCCGGTACGTAGAACGTCGTCGTCTCTTCGCGCAGCCGTTCGACGGGCAGCCACCGTGCGCGGTGTTCGGTGTCGAACTCCGGCTCGACGAAAGTAAACGACTCCCGCTGGTAGGGCCACTCCTCGACGATGTGACCCTCGTACACCCGCCAGACTTCGTGGCCGTTCTCTCCGCCGACGCTGAACACTCGCTCGAACGTCCCGACGAGCGTGGCCTCGGCAAACGCCACGCCCAGCTCCTCGTCAAACTCCCGGACGACGGCCTCCCGGCTGTGCTCGCCGAACTCGACCTCACCGCCGAGCAGCCGGTAGAACGGTTCCTCGCTGTCCGGGGACTCCCCTTCGAAGACTAAGAGCTCGTCGTCACGACGGACGGCCCCGAGAGCCACGACTCGGATGTCGGAGGGCACAGTCTGGAGCACTCTGTGGTCGTGACGCATATACAGCTACCGGACGTCCACGGCCTCCGGCCGAGCCGGCGCGCTAGGATTCGCCTTTCTTGATCTCGTCCTCGCCGCTCGACAGCCCCTCTTCGTCCCGCTCTACTGCTGGGGGGACGTCACGGTGCTCGGAGTAACCGTCGAACCAGCGGACGATGCGCTCGATCCGGTCGACGACGTGGTCGGGCTCGCCCGAGCGGGAGAGCTCGTGACCCTCCCGGGGATAACGCACTAGCCGGGTCTCCACGCCGAGCTTCCGGTAGTGCCGGAACAGCATCTCGGCGTTGTTCACCGGCACCCGGAAGTCGTCGTCCGCGTGGATGATGAGCGTCGGTGTCTCCACCTCGGGCGCGTGGCTCGCCGGCGAGTGCTCGAACAGCCGCTCGGGCTCCTTCCATGGGGTGGCGTCGAACTCCCACTCGACGAGCTTGAACGCGTCCGTCGAGCCGTAGAAGGAAGCCAGGTCGTACACGCCGCGCTGGGCGACCGCGCCGTCAAAACGGTCGGTGTGCGCGACCAGCCAGGCGGTCATGTAGCCTCCGAACGAACCGCCCGTGAGAAACTGCTCCCCGCTGTCTACGTTCGCGTGCTCACTGGCGACATCGGCGCCGGTGAGCACGTCCCGCGCGGTCACCGTCCCCCAGTCGCGGTCAATGGCGGTGCCGAACGCCTCACCGTAGCCCGTCGAGCCTCGCGGATTCGACCAGAACACGCAGTAACCCCGCGCCGCCAGTGTCTGGAACTCATGGAACATCGTCCCGCTCGTGGTCCACATTGCGTGGGGTCCGCCGTGGATTTCCACTACAAGCGGGTACTCCTCCTCGCCGGCGTCGGGCGGGGTGAGCAGCCAGCCCTGTAGCTCGTGGCCATCGGACTCGAAGCACAGCGGCTCAGGCTCCCCGACGTGCCGCTCCGCAAGCAGACCCGCGTTCACCTCCGTCAGGCGGGACACGTCCCCGTCATAACGAAACACATCGCCGCGGTGGTTCCACTCGCTGCGGACGAACGCCACCTCGCCGTCGCGGGCGCTCACGCCGGTCAGCTCCCCCTCTGCGACCAGCGTCTCCACATCGGCAGCCTCCTCGGGCGCCGCCCGCCGGAGCACAACGTCGCCCTGGTCGGGAGTGAGGAAGTATAGCAAGCCGCCGTCGATCCCGAAGCCGGGAAGCACCGTTCGGTCCAGCTCCGAGGTGACCCGGACGGTCTCCCCGCTCGTGCGGTCGTACACCTCCAGGTCGGTCTGGCGCATCGACAGCTTCTCCTCCGGGGTGTACGGATATGCGACCCGGCCGTCCTCGGTGGCCGCGAGGCTCAGCTGCCAGCCCGACGTCTGGGTGACCGTCTCCGGCTCCCCACCGACCGGGTCCACCACCTCGATGTCGAACAGTGGGCTGTCATCAGGGTCCGGCTGGCGATTCACCGCGTAGTACAGCTCGTCCGCTGCCCCCCACTCGGGAGCGGTGAAGTCCCGCTCGTCGTCCGTTTGGCGGACCGGCTCGTCCGCATCGAGGCCCTCCAGCTCAACCGTGTACACGTGACTGCGAGTACCGTCGAAGTAGCGGGCGTCCGCCCGGTAGACGGTCCGATCGATGACCCGAGGGTCGGGCTGCTCGCGTTCGTACTCCCCGCAGGCGACGTCCAGCCCCTCCTTGCGCTCGTGGGCCGTGACCCGCTGGGTGAACGCCAGTTGCTCGCCGTCCGGCGACCAGACCGGCGACGACACCCTGCCGGGAGCCTCGGTCACTTGCCGGGCCTCGCCGCCGTCTGTCGGGAGCACCCACAGCTGTGGCCGGTCGGCGTCCCCCCGGTCGCTAGTGAACGCCAGCCGGTCTCCCGAGGGGGACCACCGCGGCGCGCCGTCGCGACCGTTCGTGGCAGTGAACTGCCGGGGCTCGCCGCCCTCACTAACCACGTGTACTGTCGCCGCGTAGCTGTCGTCTCCGTCCGGCACCGTCCGGAGGAACGCCACCCGTCCGTCCGGCCCCAATTGGGGGTCGCTCACCTGTACCAGTTCCCGGTAGTCCCCCGCGGCCATCGGCTCGCCGTCCATGGAGCCACCTCGTCCGGGTCCTTCTAAACGCCGGCGGTCCGGCGCCCCGGGGTATATGTGACTCTCGGGCAAAAGCCGGCGCGTGACCGCAACCCCACAGCGCGCGGCAGCCGTCGCCCGGGGAGTGGTAGCGGCGGTTCGCTCCGACCAGGTGACGTTCATCGCGGCGAGTCTAGCGTACTACGCGTTCGTTTCGCTGCTCCCGCTGCTGTTGCTCGCGGTAGCCGCCGCGAGCCTGTTCGGCGGCCAGGAGTTAGCCGACGCCGTCGCCGTTCAGGTGTCGGCGGCGCTCGGCGACCAGGCTGGTGCCCTCGTCATGGGTGCGCTGACCAGCTCTGCTGGCCGGGGCGGCGCGACCGTCGTCAGCCTGGTGGTGCTGCTGTGGAGCGGCCTGAAGCTGTTCCGCGGCCTGGACGTTGCGTTCGCGACGGTATACCGGGTTCCCGCCCCCGACGGGCTGGTCGACCAGGTGCTCGACGGGCTGACCGCGTTGGCCGCCGTCACCGTCGGCGTCGCGCTTACCATCGTCGTCGGCATCGCTATCGCCCGCTTCGAGGCCGCTCTCGGTATCGTTCCGCTGATCGGTGTCGTCGGCACGTTGGTACTCGTACTCTCGCTGACGCTCTCCCTGTTCCCACTGTACTACGTCCTCCCGGACCAGCCCGTTCGCGTCCGCGAGGCGCTCCCCGGCGCACTGTTCGCGGCCGTCGGTTGGACCGGCCTCCAGACCGGCTTCCGGGTGTACGCCACCAACGCCGGGAGCTACCAGGCGTACGGCGTGCTCGGCGGCGCTCTGTTGTTAGTGACGTGGCTGTACTTCGGCGGCCTGATACTGTTGGTCGGGGGGGTGCTGAACGCCGTGCTTGCCGGCGTTCTCGAGCCGGACACCGATGTCGATCCGGATCTGGAGACAGCCGCCGCCGGCCGCGAGACGGGGGAGTTATCACCGATGCGTGAACAGGAAGGCGTGATGAGCGAACCGCCCGGGGACGGCCAACCCGACGCCAACCGGGACCGCGACCGCGACGGCGACCGGAACCGGAACCGGGACCGCGACCGGGGCCGGGAGGAGTTGGAGGCCGAACTCGAACGGCTTCGCCAGGAGCTCCGGGAGTTCGAGGCCGACATCGAGGAGCGAACGGTCCGGCGTGATGAGGTCGAGAGCGAGCTGAAACGGTACGTCCGGTCCCGACTGCGCCGCGGGAAGGCCCGTGGCTGGGGACCCTACCTCGTACTCCTTTACGGGACAGCGATGACGCTGGGTGCGTTCGTTTACCTCTCGGACGGGTTCGCGGTGTTCGCGATGATCGTCATCTGGCTATCAACGCTGGGACTGTATGTACTGCTCGTGCTGGTCGGCATCGGGCTCAACGCGGCCGGCGTCCCTGGTCGGCTGCTCGACCGCGCCCGGAAGTTCCGGGAGTGATTCCGCTCCAGCGCTCGCTCGGCGAGCAGGCGCTTGTGGAGTCGCTGCCCTCGGTCGTGGCCATCGCCGCCGCCTTCCTCACCCAACTCGGCGATATCTGGTTCGTGTTCCTCCTGCTGGGCACCCTCTACCTCACTGCCGGCCACCTGCCGGGCGTGGGCGCGGTCACCGACCGCAACCGGGCGGCGTTCGTGCTGGCGCTCGCGCTGGGCGCCATCTCGCTTACTACGGGGCTGAAGGCACTGTTCAACCTCCCCCGTCCCCCAACCGCGAGCGTCGCCGCCGGTGCTGACCTGCTGCCAGCGCTGGTCCGGCCGGCCTACGAGGGCATGGCGACCGCCGATGGCGCCGGCTTCCCCAGCGGCCACGCGCTCGGCTCGACGGTCATCTATGGCGGCCTCGCGCTCATACTGGACGCCGGTACCCGCCGCCAGCGGATCGCGGCCGCGGCACTGCTGGCCGGGCTGATCGGACTCTCGCGCGTCGCCATCGGCGTCCACTATCTCGCGGACGTCGTCGCGGGATGGACGCTCGGGGTCGCTTACCTCGCTGTCGTTACGACGGTCGCCGACCGCGGTGCGCTCCCCGTGAGAGCGTTCCTCGCGGCCGCCGCCGTCGCGGCGCTGTCGCTGGTCCCCGGCGTCGGCTTCGAGCGGGTGGCGGTGTTCGGCTCGTCGCTCGGCGGCCTGCTTGCCTGGCTGGCGGTCGGGAGCGACCGCCCGCGGCTCGGCTCCGGAGCGCTGGTGCCCGGGGGCGTCGGCGTGGTGGTGCTCGGCGGGGTGTTCGGAGCAACGTTCGTCCTGGAGCCCGAGCCGCTATCGACGCTGGCCGCGACGGCCTTCGTCGTCGGTGGGGTGGTGGCGCTTCCATCGATGCTTGACCGGCTTCCCATGTAGCTGACTGGTGGGACGGACGCTCGACGGGGCGGTGCCGCGCCCTCGTCGTTGGGTCGTCCCGTCGCGGCTCTCAGCGCATAGGGATGGTGGTCCCGTCCAGATGTCTAAACGTCCGGCGCGCTCATCACCGGTGGCCCCCGACGCTGACGGCTGGGTCATACCCGACGTGTTCGCCCACCACCATGGCGGCAGCGGCGGAATGGCGGACGACGACGTCCTCCGGACCGGGTCTGTGCACCGCAGAATCCATACACATCCTCCGTGGGCGATCCCCTCACCGCTTTCAGTGGTCGCCGGCCCGCGTACTGGGTGTTACCGGCGGCCGTATCAGCTCGCCGAGAGCTTAAGACTGCAGAACGGGGCCGACGGCTCACATGAAGTCCGCGATGCCGCTCTGCCTGTTGGTGTCGTCCTCAAACACGGAGTCAATCGCCCGCTCGAGGATACGCAGCCGCTGGCGGGTGTACTCCCGGCAGCCGTACTCCTTGGCCACCCGCGTGGCGGTGTCGATGTACTTGGTGACGCTCCCCTCGTGGACGGTGAGCGTCATCCGGTCGGCGCCACACTCCCGGCAGTGGCCGGTCAGTGGCGCACGGCGGTACTTGTGGCCACAGTCCAGACAGCGCACCTCCTGGCGTGAGAACGCCCGTAGGTTGCCGATGATGTCCGGCAGGAAGTGGTACTCGATCACCCGCTCGGCGACGTCCGTCTCGTCCACGGCGCGGAGGGTCCGCGCCAGCTCCAGCTGGGCGTTCATTTTTTCGGTCATGTCCCCCAGCGTCTTGTACGCCGACAGCGACGGCCCCGCCGCGATGTTTCCGGTGTCGTGGGTATGTCGGAAGCCACTCAGCTCCCGGTCGGTGCCAAGCATCTCCTTGGCGATGCGGACATCCACCTCCCCGGGATCGGCCATCCGCCGGGTTGCCTCGTAGAACTCCCGGGGGTACTGCTCGACGATGTCCATGTTGTGAGCCTCGTCATCGATTTCCGAGGGGTCGATTCGGGAGGTCATCACCAGCGGCGCGTCCATCCGGCCCCCGCGCTGGTCTGGCAGGTAGCTCTTCGAGAAGTTCAGCAGGCCGTCCATGAGGAGCATAACACAGTCCTCGTCACCATCGCAGTTCCGGCGCTTAGCAGCGTGGAAATAAGGGTGCGCGTACCCCACGGCGGCGGAGGTGAACCCGACCACCCGACCGACCACCGCGGCGGAGGTGTGTGGCGCCATCCCGAACACGAGTTCGCCAACGAGATCGTCGCGCCCCTCACACTCGTAGAACGGCTCCAGCCCGTAGTATCGTTCCAGCAGGTCGTCGACGAAGTCGGCGGTCCGGAGCATGTGCTCGGCGGCGCCGTCCGACAGCACGACGTCTTGGACCCGCAGTTCCACGAGCTGGTCGTCGTGGCGCAGCGGCTCGCCGTCCACGTCGCGTTCGTAGCCCAGCTCCCGGAACTGCTCGGCGGTGACGTCCAGCTCGGCGGGCCGAACGGCAGTCACCGGGAGATCAGTCATATCGTAGCGGACGGTGCCGTCCTTGAAC
>CAZLOO010000005.1:15874-22997 GCA_964561055.1 uncultured Halobacteriales archaeon | reverse complement strand
CGCCCATGGTCGATTCCGTCACGCTGGAGGTGGTCCGGAACGCCTGCGTGGCCGTCGCTGAGGAGATGAACGCTACGCTGGTCCGGACCAGCTACTCCCCAAACATCAAAGACCGGCGGGACTGCTCCTGTGCGTTGTTCGACAGCGAGGGGCGAATGGTGAGCCAGGCCGAGAACATCCCGGTTCATCTCGGGGCGATGCCCGCCTCCGTCGCGGCCGCAGTGAAGGCGTTCCCGCCCGGAACGCTGGAGCCAGGCGACGGCGTTCTGCTCAACGACCCTTTCCACGGCGGCGCCCACCTACCGGACCTGACGCTGGTGACACCGGTGTTCGTCGATGACGATCTGTCGGCGTTCGCCGCAAATCGCGCCCACCACGCCGACATCGGCGGCGCCCAGGCCGGCAGCGTCGCGGCCGACTCCACGGAGATCTACCAGGAGGGCCTGCGGCTCCCCCCGGTGAAGCTGTTCGAGGCCGGCGAGCCCAACGAGGATCTTATGAGCGTGCTACTGGCGAACGTCCGCACCCCCGACGAGCGCCGTGGCGACCTCCGCGCCCAACACGCCGCCAACCGGACCGGTGCCCGCCGGTTCCGTGAGCTGGTCAAACGCCACGGTGCCGACACGATGCGGGAGGCGATGGACGAGGTACTCACCTACTCTGAACAGCGGATGCGCGCGGAGCTGGACAAGCTTCCGGACGGCTGCTACACGTTCCTCGACCACCTCGACGACGACGGCCAGGGAAGGACAGACCTGCCGATTCAGGTCGAGGTGCGCGTCGATGATGACTGTGCAACGGTGGACTTCGAGGGGACGGCTCGGCAAGTCCAGGGTGCGGTCAACGCCCCCCGTGCCGTGACCGCCTCGGCTACCTACTATGTAGTGCGGTCGGTGACGGACCCCGACATCCCCCCGAACGCGGGTGCCTACCGGCCGGTAACAATAGAAGCGCCGGAGGGGACGATCGTCAACGCACAGCCGCCAGCGGCGGTCGTCGGGGGAAACCTGGAGGTATCCCAGCGGGTGACTGACGCACTCATCGGTGCGTTCGCCGAGCGAGTACCCGAACGCGCGGTTGCAGCCGCACAGGGGACTATGAACAGCGTCACTTTCGGAGGGACCGACCACCGCGACGGGAGCCCTTTTGCCTTCTACGAAACCATCGGCGGCGGTTACGGCGGTCGAGCCGCGGCGGACGGGATGGACGGTGTCCACGCCCACATGAGCAACACCCTCAATACTCCAGCGGAGGTGCTCGAAACCGCCTACCCGCTCCGGGTCCGAGAGTACGCTCTCCGGCCGGACTCCGGCGGCGTAGGTGAACACCGGGGCGGTCTTGGCCTCACGCGGAGCATTACCGCCCGCGCCGACGGAACGATGTTCAGCCTGCTCGCCGACCGCCGACGACGCGGGCCATACGGCATCGCCGGCGGCGCGAGCGGCGCGCCCGGTGAGGACTCACTTACCAACGGCGAGTCCCGCTCGATCGTGAGCAAGTCAACCCACGAACTGGACGCCGGAGAGTCGGTAACTGTCCGGACACCGGGCGGTGGGGGCTACGGCGATCCGGCGGACCGACCGGAGGAGGCGCTGGTCCGCGATCTCCGGTTGGGGAAGGTGACTCCCGAGCACGTGCGCTCGGAGTACGGCCGTGAGCCCGCTGAACTGACCAACGACGGGAACTGAGCTATTCGGCCTCCCCACCGGTGCGCAGATGGAAGAACACGTACGTCTGGGCGTAGCCGGCGTAGCGGCCGCCGAGGCGCTCGCGTATCGCGCGAGAGGTGTCGGCGTAATTCCCCCGTTCGCAGTCTGGGTAGTGCTCCTCAATGGCGGTGCGGATCCAGGTGTCGAGCGGTACCGCTTCCAGATAGCCGAGCGAGAACAGCAACACGCAGTCGGCTACCTTCTCGCCGACGCCAACAAAACGGGTTAGGTATTTCCGGGCGGCCTCGTACTCGCGGCCTGTCGCCTCCTCGGGACGGGCCTCGCCGCTCGCAACCATCTCCGCCGTTCGCTGGACGTACGGCGCCCGGTAACCGATTTGCAGATTCCGCAGGTCACCTTCGGTCGCGGCCGCGAGTCGCTCTGGGGTCGGGTAAGCGTGGTAAGTGTCACCGTCGAAGGCGACCGGCTCGCCGTACTCCCGGCGGAGGCGTCGTTGCATTCCGTGGATACGCTCGACGCGCATCTGTGCCGAGCAGATGAACGATACCAGCGAGGCGAACGGAGGATCACGTACCAGCCGCATCCCGCGATAACGGTCGTAAGCCGCGTTCAACAGGGCGTCATTGGGAGTCTCGGCCATGATAGCGTCCAGGTCGTCGTCCAGCCGCAGCAGGTGGACCAGATAGTCGTAGGCTTCGTCCACGTCACAGGACGCCTCCCACTCAAGCCGGCCGTCCACCCGGCGTGCACGCAACACTTCCGGACCGGTATCGGTCATCGCGTCCGGTACGGTCGTCCAGTACCAGGCGTCACTGCCCCACGCGCGCCCGTCACCGAACATTCCGCCGTCCTCGCGGTCCCAGACGTACGTCTGACCGCTCTCGATTGTCGCCTGCAGGTCCAGCCCGCCCGCGAATTCCGCCACCGGCGTCGTCCCGCGTTCCATCGCCCGGAAGGAGGCGCGGGTCGGCTTTGGGGGTTCCGGTCCACCGACGTTCACGACCATCGAACGGAGCGGCCGAAGGTTCATACGTGGGGGCGCCAACCAGTCGATATGAACTGTGGTGTCGTTGTTGAGGCGGCGATCCCCGTTTACGACGTCGAGTCGGAGGACGAGGCTGTCCGCATCGCCATCTCCAAGACCGGTGACATGCTCAACCCGGACCTCAATTACGTGGAGATCGGGATGCGTGAGCGCAGCTGTCCACACTGCGACGAGGGGATCGAGCCGGCGTTCGTCGCTGCGGACGAGGCGCTGGTCGCGCTAGAGCTGGAGATGACCGTATTCAACGTGGAGGACGAGGAGCACGCATCGCGCATTGCCCGCAAGGAAATCGGCCAGCGGATGCGGGAGGTTCCTCTTAACGTGATGCGCGTCGAGACCATCGAAGAGGAGGCCGACGAGGAGAGCGAGCCAGAACCGGAACCGGCAACTGCTGAGACCGGCACGGACGGCGGCGGGGACGAGGACGTGCTCCCGGAGTTCGAGGAACTCATTGAGGACAGCGACGGCTAGTCGGTCGGTAGCATGCCGCATCCGGCGGCAGGACTCAGTCCGCGGTGGCGGAGACCGGGCGCTCGACCTCCCCGCTCAGTTCACCAGTAATACCGTCTGCCAGCGCAAACACCGCCTCCTTGTGATCGGTTTTGGACTTGTGAATGGAGGTCGGCCGCACGCCGAGTTCGTCGTAGTTCTCGTGGTCCACCTCGTCTCCCTGTGTCTCTTCGTAGTGGTTGCGTACCTGCGCGAGCAGGCCGTGGAGATGAATCAGCTCCTGCTTTTTCATAGTCGTCATGGCGTACCCTTCGGAGACATATAGTATTACCCTGATACCCGTTAGCACATAGCCCCGCAAACGAGCCTGAAACGGCCGTTCGGGGCGGTTTGGCGGAGAATTCACTTGAACGATGGAAAGCGGTGACCCCCCGACGCTGAACGCTGTATGGCCCCCTACCCGAGCGTCTTCAGCGTCTCCAAATCGTGCCCGGTGCGCGCGAACTCGGCGAGGCGACGCTGCTCGCCACAGGTAGGACAGTCAAACGACTGGTCATGAGAGGGAAGTTCGCTGGGTGTGGCCTCCCACTGCTTGGTGCACTCAGGACAAAGCAGCCGCACATACGTCTCGACCATACCTCCACCGGAGGCGGGAGTAATAAAAACCTTCAGCCGGGATTAGGCCGTTGGGACCTCGCCGGCCTCAAGGATCTCCTTGTACCGGTTGCGGATGGTAACCTCCGAGATATTGGCGACCTCGCTCACCTCGCTCTGGGTCACCTTCTCGTTTGTGAGCAGGGCAGCCGCATAGATGGCCGCCGCCGCCAGTCCGACCGGAGACTTGCCCGACAGCAGGCCCGCCTCGCGGGCGTCGTCTAGCAGCTCCCGTGCCCGTCGCTCGGCCTCGTCTGACAGCTCCAAGTCGCTGGCAAATCTCGGGACGTAGCTCTTCGGGTCCGCGGGCTGTATCTCCAGGTTGAGCTGGCGCACGATGTAGCGGTAGGTGCGGGTCAACTCCATCTTTTCCACCCGAGAGACCACGCTAATCTCGTCAAGCGAGCGAGGGTTACCGGCCATCCGAGCACTGGCGTACAGCGCCGCAGTGGCGACGCCCTCAATGGAACGGCCCGGCAGGAGGTTCTCTTTCAGCGCCCGGCGGTAGATGACACTCGCAGTCTCGCGGACCTGCTGGGGCAGTCCCAGCGCCGAGGCCATCCGGTCGATCTCGCCCAACGCCTGCTTGAGGTTGCGCTCTTTCGAGTCCCGGGTTCGGAACCGCTCGTCCCAGGTGCGGAGTCGCTGCATCTTCTGGCGCTGGCGGCTGGACAGCGAGCGTCCGTAGGCGTCCTTGTCCTGCCAGCCGATGTTCGTCGAGAGTCCCTTGTCGTGCATCATGTTCGTCGTCGGGGCGCCGACGCGGCTCTTGGAGTCGCGCTCTGCGCTGTCGAAGGCGCGCCACTCCGGCCCGCGGTCGATCTCGTCCTCCTCGACGACGAGGCCACAGTCCGCACAGACGGTCTCGCCGTGCTCCTCGTCCGTGATGAGGCTCCCTCCGCACTCGGGGCAGACGAGCTCCGACTCGGACTCCTCGCGCTCGGTCTCCTCGCCGTCACGCTCGGACTCTCTGTAGGTTCGTATCATTGTGTCGCTCATGGTATGGTGCGACGACCGGGGCTCGGGGGGTGGTCTCCGAAGAAGCCGAACCACGGACTCGTCTTAACTATCGGTAAGTGCGTAAAGTATATAAATGTTTTGCAAACTCTCGCCCAGAAACGGCTGAATTCGGCGGTTTCGTCGAAGTAACCCCATCGCCGCCAGAGCGATTCCGAGTAAACAATCAATATAAATCTTTGGATAGCCGTCGAGACCGTTCAAACGGTGAACAGGTCACCCTCTGCGGGCACCGCCAGCAAGCCCAGCCGGGCGCCCGCGTCCAGCCAGGCGTGTCCGTATGAGAAGGCGGCCAGCGCGTTCACCGGGTCGTCGTGCTCACGGAAGTGCTGGCCGTCGTCAAGATAGGACTGGGCCATATCTCGAAGGTCCTCGGCGCCCTCAGCCAGCGGTGTTCCATCCGGCGGCGCGACGGTTGCGGCGTCGAGGGCCTCGCTCAGCAGGCGCTCGTAGCGGTCTGTCTTCTCGGCGATATCAGCGGGCATGACGGCACCCCGCCGGCCATGGGCAAAGCTCTGACGGGCTACAGCGCCGCGAGCAGGCGGTCGACATCCTCGGCGGTGTTGTACGCGTGAACCGAAGCCCGAACGGCGGGCGGGTCCGGCAGCGACCGGACGACGATTCCCGCGTCGTCAAGCCTCTTGACAGTCGTCTCGGGGTCCTCGGCGGCGAAGGTGATCAGCCCGGACTCGTACTCCCGTGGGGAGAGCAGTCGGTCATCGAGACCCTCCTTCAGGCGGTCGGTCAGCTCTGCGATGCGGGACTGAACGGTGGGAAGACCGACCGACCTGATCAGATCGATGGCCGCCCGCAGGCCGATGTAGGGCGCGGGGTTCGTGGTGCCGACCTCGAATCGGCGGGCGCCGGCGGCGAGTTCCGGCGTCTCGGCCGCGGTGTCGACGACACTCCGGTAGCCGGCGGCGGCGGGTTCCATCCCCTCGGCGGTCGCGGGGTCGACGTAGAGGAACCCCGCGCCCCACGGGGCGGTGAGCCACTTGTGACCTGCGCCGACCACGTACTCGGCACCCCAGTCGGTGACGTCCACCGGCACCTGCCCCGGCGACTGGACGGCGTCGACGAGCACCTCACACCCCGCATCGTGAGCGATGTCCACCAGCTCCGCGGTCGGAGTCCGAGTGCCGTAGTTCCAGGTGACGGAGTTGAACACCAGCAGGCGGGCGTCCGCCAGGGCGTCCTTCAGCACGTCCCGGTCGATGCGGCCCGCGTCGGTCTCCAGCACCTCCACCCCAACACCCTCGCGCTCGAGGCTCCACCAAGGGAGCACACCGGCCGGGTGCTCGCAGTCCGTACGAACGACCGTCTCTCCCGGCTCGAAGTCGATGCTGGCGGCGATACGTGCGATACCGTCGGCCGTCGACTGGGTGAGCGCGATGCCATCAGTCGCAGCACCGAGGAATTCTGCTACCGTCTCACGGGTATCCTCGAAGGCGCCGAACGCCGTCCTGTACGGCCCCTCGCCGACTGTACCCTCGATCTCGTGGTAGCGGACGAAGTCCGTCGTCGCCTCCAGCACCGGCTCCGGGCAGGGGCCGGAGGCACCCCAGTTCATATACGCCGCCTCCTCGAACACGGGGATAGCCGCGCGAACCTCCTCGGGAGTCATACGTCACCTGTGGTCGCCCGGGGCCTGAAGCCTCCGGTCGCGGCACGAGGCGTCAGCCCCAAGCCGCCGCCCTCCGTAGCTGTGTGCGTGTACACCGGCAAGACGGAGAAACCCTGCTGTCTCTGCGGCGAGGAGCGCACCGTCGCCCGGCTGGATCTCCCGCCTCAGGCGGTGCGGCTGATGCGCAACGCCGAGCCAATCGCCTGGCGGGACATTGTCGGCGAGGTGTCAATTCACTTCTGTAACTCCGACTGGGAGCTGGTGACCGAGCTCGTGCTGGAGATGGGCCAGCTTCCCCTCTCACGGTGTAATGTCGCACGAGCGTCCTTCGACATCCGCGAGGACTTCGAGGCGTTACTGAACGACATCCGCGAGGAGCCCGACCAGGCCCATCTGGAGCAAGAGATGTTGGAGGATGCCGCCGCGACGATCGACCGCGCCGAACGCGAGGGCGTCGACAACGAGCGTGACCTCGTGGAGGCGTACGTGGTGAGGTGGGCACTGGCGGAGCTGGACGCCGAGACGTCGGCCTGAATCCATCTCCGCGGACTCGCGTCAGCTCAGCGGCCGGTCAGGATCGCCTCGGGCACGAACGCCAGCGCATCGAACGCTCCGGCTTCGGTGTGGCTGTCGTGCGTCAGTGGAGCAACTCCTCCCCTGGGT
>CAZLOO010000005.1:0-15774 GCA_964561055.1 uncultured Halobacteriales archaeon | reverse complement strand
TTTAGCTCGGATATCGCTTCACAGCCTCCGATTCGTCACACGAACAGTACTCGTAGGCTGGTCCTCGTCATGAGTCTCCTCACTCAGAACTCGGGTCGAATGCCTGCCAGTCCCGAGACTGGTTGGGAAGCCCCCGTGCCCGGAGCTCCGGACTCCCCTTGCCGTCCCGGACCTGGATCCGGCCAGAGCAGAACTGCGCCAGCGTTCGGACCGTGCGCTGGTCGTGGCTCCCAGGGTCGATGAGCAGTACACCCAGCCCATCGACGCTGTCGATGCGGCCCACTAACGTGTGGACGAACCGCGAGACGGTGCGCAGGTCGCTGAACGACAGCAGAGTGGACAGTGAGAACAGCCCGGTGCGGATTCGCTCGTAGCCGTCTTCAGCAAACCCCGCGTGAACGTCGGAGTAGCGCATCCCGATACCGGTGAGGTCAGAAGGGCCGGATACCTGGTAAACCTGCGCGTCAACGCCCGTACCGTCCGTGCCGACGCAGTCGAGGATAGCGGTGGTGTCAGGGCTGGTGGCCACGCCCAGCCGCCGGCAGTCATCGGCGATGCGCGCGGCGCGCTGGTTGGTAGTGACGACGATGGCCGCCTCGCCCGCGGGCCCAGCGAGCAGTCGCACCGCCAGGTCCCGGCTCCCCTCGTGGGCTGGGCCAGTGACTAGCAGGCTCGTGCCCGGCCTGATGTCCGCCAGAGGGAGCCCGGAGAAGCTGTAACCGTCAGTCATTCCTCTTACCCCCCCTCGGCGGTACGGAGCCGGCGCCGGAGCTCAAGCTGCTCCATCGCCTCGTCGGCCAGAAGCCCCAGCAACTCCCGCTGGCGAGCGTCGAAGGGGCCCGGCTGGCTATCGAAAACGCAGAACGTGCCGATAGCACGCCCATCGGGCGTCTTCAGAGGGGCGCTAGCGTAGAACCGCAGCCCAGCGGCCCGGAGCCGCTCGTTGTCCTCGAAGCGGGGATCCTCAAGCGTGTCCTCAACGACAGTCACCCCCCCGTCGAGAATGGCGTACGTACAGACGGTGTCCTCACGGTCGACTGCTCCGAACGACACGCCGACACAGGAGAGGAACCGCTCCTCGTGGGCGTCGACGAGCCCGATGGCGGCCGCGTCCGCCTCGAACAGCGCCGTCGCCAACTCCGTAAGACGGTCGAGCGAGTGGTCCAGCGCTTCCGGATCACCGACGTAGCGGTCCAGCGCGGCGAGGCGGGCGTCCTCGTCTTCTGGGAGCGGGTAGGCGGTCTGGTTGTGGAAGGCGAGACTGCGGTCGACCAGCACGACTAGCCGTTCGCGGGCGTCAGGGGCGGCCTTCGAGAGGTACTCCGCGACCAAGTCGCCGACGGCGGCCGTCTCTATTCGCTCGATAGGGGTGTCGGTAAACAGCACGCAGGCGGCGTCAGGCACGACGTCGCGGGTCCGTTGGAGGACATCCAGTCCGGTGCCGTCCGGCAGGTGATACTCCGTGACGACACAGTCCGGGCCCTCCTCAATGGCGTCCGTCGCGGCCGCCACGGATCCCACCCCTCGGGCGTCGAAGCCGGTGTCCGCCAGGGCCGCGGTGGTCGCCGCCCGGGCGTCGTCCTCCGGGTCGACACACAGTATCATACGTCCATCTCCCCCGCCGATCTAATGAAGGCCCCGGCCGCTGTCGGGTACCATCACCTTACTGCGGTATAGCGGGCTCGTGCGACGCGGTCTGATCGCCCTCCGCAGGTCCGGGAAGGTGGTCCCTGTGTCTGTATCCGCTCTGCGGTACTCACCTCCTTGTAGCCGTCCCGGCCGTTAGGTCCACCCACAGAGTCCCGAGGATTGAGGAGCGCCGGGCACGGCAAGGGGGTATGGACGTCAGCACCGCAGTCGTCGAAACGCTCGCCGAGGGCGGAGTTGAGACACTGTTCGGCGTCCCCGGCACGCAGTCGCTACCGCTGAACGAGGCCATCGCCGATCACCCAGCAACGGAGTTCGTCGTCGCCCGCCACGAGACAGCGGTCACGCATCAGGCGTGGGGGCATGCCGAGACCAGCGGCCGGCCGGCGGCGACGCTCGTGGTGCCCGGCCCCGGCGACATGAACGCGATGAATGGCCTGCGCAACGCACTGCTGGACGGCACCCCGCTGCTACATCTCGCCGTCGAAACCGACCCGGAACTCCGGGGCGGGGACGCCATCCACGAGACACCCCCGGACACCTACGACAACGCCGTCGCGGCGAACCTCACCGTGGAGGCTCCCGAGACCGCCGCCTTAGTCGTCGAACAAGCGCTGACGACGGCCAGCACTCCGCCGACAGGGCCGGTCCGGGTCGGCATCCCAAAGAGCTTCCTTCGGGCCTCCCGCCCGCTGACCGAGAGTTCGGCGCCGGCAGCCGAAGCGGCGCCTTCCCCTCCTGCCAATGCGGTGGGATCGGCCGCCGACCTGCTCGCCGGTGCCGAGCGGCCGGTAGTGTACGCTGGCGGGGGTATCCGGCGCTCGGGGGCGAGCGACGAACTCCGGACTGTGGCCGAACGGCTCGGCGCACCGGTCGTCACCAGCTACAAGGGGAAGGGAACCCTCCCCGAGGACCATCCCGCCAGTGCAGGTGTGCTCTCCGGAAGCGCCAGCCCGGAACTGCTGGACTGCATAGCGTCTGCCGACGCCGCACTCGCGGTCGGAACGGATCTCGACGCCGTCGCCACTCGCGGGTTCGAGGTGGAGTTCCCTGAGACGCTGGTTCACGTCACCCTGGATCCCGGGGACGTGGGCCGGGGCTACCTCCCGACACTATCCGTCGTCGCCGACGCGAGCGAGACGCTGGCTGCGCTGGAGGATGCGCTCGCCGAACGTGGGATCGACGGCGCCGCCCCCGAGCGTGCAGTGGCGGTTCGGGCGGCTACCGAGGACCGGGTAGCCGAACTGCTGGGTAACGACCCACCGATAACCTCCGTTCGTGCGCTCCAGGCGGTTCGGGCCGCCCTGCCTCGTGAGACGGTCGTCGCCGTGGACGCCGGCGGCTTTCGGGTGTGGGCGCTCAACACCTTCGAGGCGTACGGTCCCCGTCGCTACGTCAACCCGGGATCGTGGGCGACGATGGGAACGGGCCTGCCCTCAGCCATCGGCGCGGCACTCGCAGACCCGGAGGGGCCGGTTGTCGCGCTCACTGGCGACGGCGGCCTCCTGATGTGCGTCCACGAACTCCACACCGCCGTCGCCGAGGAGGTGCCGGTGACGGTGGTCGTGCTGAACAACGACGACTACGCCATCATCAGCGAGGAGGCAGAGCGGGGCTACGGACTCGCCGAGCGTGAGTACGGCTGGCCGGAGGTCCCGGTCTCGTTCGTGACCGTCGCTGAAGGGATGGGAATGGAGGCGAGACGGGCGGACACCCCCGGCGAGGTGGAAGCCGCTGTCGAGGCGGCGGTCGGCTCCGGCGAGCCGTCGCTCGTCGAGGTACGAACGGACCCAGACGAGCCGCAGGCGCGACCGTTCATGGACACCTGAGTCACCAGTCGGGCGTCGAGCGAAATCATGCCCGCGGCGGGGTTGACAGGTCGCCGCGGCGCGCAAGAGAGAAAACGGATCCCGCCCGCGCCGACCAGCTTACGGGAACGGTGCGGACGGGGACACGGGTTGCGGTCGCGATCAGCGACCGCCGTCGGGTAAGGGTCCACTGCGGTCGCCGGGCTCTACTGGCGACCACCCCCCTGCTGCCGGGCGCTCCCGGGGGTTGCGGGCCGAGTTGCGCCCCGCGTCCCCGGTAGCCCCGTCGTGGCCTGTTTTTGCTGCATCGGCGTACGGATGGTCACCGTCCTAACACTAAAACCTTTGCTTGAAGAAGCAATATTATGCGTCGCAAACGTGGTCGTTCGAACGTCTATATTCATTATATACACACTATTATGGCTGTGATTCCTCTTTCAGTGAACGCTCGATAACTCGTAACTGCTCGATCAGTAGGTAATGGAGGGTCCCCGTCACGCTGGCGCGTCCTTTTCAGGGGGCCAACTGGCGTACCATCAGCGCGTCCACCATCGGCGGATTGGAGGCGTTCCCCGCGGGGGGACTCGACGCCGGCAGGGCAGTCGAGGAGGCGCTGCGCTACTGAGCGCCGGTGCAGGCGATGACCCGTTTCCCTAGCCGGTGGAGCTCAAGGGTCACAGCCTCGAACTGGGCGGCAGCGTAGTGGTGTGGCTCAGTTCGGCCAACCGGGAGGCCGAAAGTTCGAGGCCGCCGACGAGTTCCGCCCGGAGCAATCGCCGAACCGGCATCTCGGCTTCGGCCACGGAACCCACTACTGCCTGGGCGCGCCGCTGGCCCGTGTCGCCATCGAGGAACTGCTCGACCGGCCGCTGGAGGTGGCCGACGCCGATCTCCGGCCGGTCCGGAGCTCCTTTATGTACGATGTGGAGTCACTCCCCGTCGAGGGGAGCCGGTCCCGGCTTGCCAAGATACATTATTGCGCGGCACCACTGCCGGCTAATGCCGCGTCCCATCCCCGAGCCACCGGACTCCGGGCTCGCGAACGCCCTTCGCCTCGGCCGACAGACGTTCCGCTTCCTCGAAGGGGTTCAGTCGCGCTACGAGGACCTCGTGCGGATACCCGTTCCGGGCCGCCCGCCGATCGTCATCGTCACCAATCCAACGCTCATTCAACAGGTGCTGTCCCGGCCCGACGATTTCGGGCGGGTCCCGGCCCAGGAGTCGGCGGCGATGATTGCCGAGCAGGGGCTGGTCCAGAGCGAGGGGGCGCTGTGGCGCCAGCAGCGCTCGGTGATGGGTCCAGCGTTCACCGGCAAGCAGGTGCGGGCGTACGCCGACACGACCGGCCGGCGCGTCGAGGCCCTCGCCGGGGAGTGGGCGAAGCAGGGCGCACGCCCCATCGATCTCCACCGCGAGATGACGTCGGTCACCATCAGGGTTGCCTCGGAGATACTGCTCGGCGAGGACATCGGTCCGGACAGGGCCGCGCAGTTCCACGAGTGGATGCGGGCCGCCGGCGGGGAATTCGAGTTCGGCTTCGAGGTGGCGATGCCTGACTGGGTTCCCGAGCGTACCTCCCCGGAGTTCCAGAAGGCCGCGGCCGGCATCCGCGGGATGGCCGAGGGGCTTATCGAGGGACGCCGTGCCGCCCTCGATCGAGGCGAGAGCGAGGGCCCGCCGGACATGCTGACGATGCTTATCCAGGCGGAGGAGAATCCCGACGTGGAGTTCCCGGAGAACCAGATTCGGGACGAAGTGGCGACGTTCCTCATCGCGGGTCACGAGACGACAGCACTGAGCCTGAGCTACACGCTGTCGCTGCTCTCCTGGCATCCGGGGATACGCCAGCAGGTCCGCGAGGAGGCCCGCTCCGTGCTCGGGGACGGTCCACCGACGTACGACGATATCGACGATCTGGACCTCACCAAGCGTGTCTACCGGGAGGCGCTACGGCTCTACCCGCCGGCGTGGGCAGTTTTCCGGCGGGCGAACAAGCGGCTCCGGCTGGGCGAGTACGCCATCGACGAGGGTGCGGCAATCATCACCCCACAGTGGTCCGTCCACCGGGACGAGCGCTACTTCGAGAACTCTGAGCAGTTCGACCCGGACCGGTGGGCGCGCAACCGCCCGGGCGAGGTGCCGGCGTACTTCCCGTTCTCGATGGGGCCGCACGCCTGCATCGGCAAGCAGTTCGCGCTCTCGGGGGCGACACTCGTGCTCGCGCGGCTGGTGAGCGGGTTCGACATCGACGTGCCGGAGTCGGCACTGGACGACTTGCGTGTCACCCCGACCTTGCGGCCGGCGGAGGGTATCGACGCCACGGTGACGCCCGTCGAGTAGGGTGCCGCCGACTGCCGGGTGTACGGCTGTCCCCGGAGCTTCAACTGTCGGAGCCCCGGGTCCCGCGAGGAGTTGACCGCAGCTCCCCCGCGATGGAACGTGTCGTCGCGACCCGGGCGTCGGTCAGGAGCCGAACCGCCGTTCGACGACACGGCCGGCGGCCACACCGGCGACGGCGAGCATCGCCACCATCAGCCCCAGGCTCGCCGCCTGCGGAACGTTGCCGCTGGTGTACGCCCCCCAGAGGAAGGGGAGTAGCGCCAGCGCGGCGAACAGATGGATGCCGACGACGAGCTGAGGAAGAGTGAATGGGCCAGGGATGGAACCGTCCTCCTTGGGGACGGGGTCGAACTCCGGGTCGAGGTAGTCGTCAGGGTCGTCGCTCACAGTCGCGCTAGACGCCCCTGGGGGTTCAGTCCGTCGGACTGGAAGGAGATGTTCGGAACCTCCACAACACTTTTTCGAGGGAGCACGACTACGGCGGGTATGTCTGACTCGATGAGCGACTACCTCGCCCAGGACATGCAGTGCGAGGACCTACTGGAGTGTTTCTACGGACTTAACGAGCTCGACCGCGAGGTGTTCGGCGTGCTGGCGGCCAGTGAGGCGCCGATAACCGTCGACAACATCGCTGAGGAGGTGGACCGCGAGCGCTCGACGGCCTACCGGTCGGTCCAGCGCCTCCTGGATGCGGGGTTCATCCGGAAGGAGCGGATCAACTACGAACACGGCGGCTACTACCACGTGTTCGAGCCGGTCCCCGCCGGGAAGGTGGCCGACCCGTTACAACGGCTGCTCAACGACTGGTACGCGGAGGTTGGACAGCTCATCGATGAGTTCCGCGAGAAGTACGAGGAACCCCCAACCGCCCCCGCCGGGAACTGAGCCGGCCCGCCGCGCTATGGGGAGTCACCTTCCCGATAGGTGGCGGGAGCAGGCCCTCGTCGGGGCTGTCGTCACATTTGTCCGAACCGAGCTACGGCGGGGGGCGAACACCGCGGAACCGGGAACCGTGGCCGGGGCACCACGAGGGAGGAGACCCCGGAGTCGCGGGACAGGGTACCCGTCGCGCGCGGCGTGTGACCGACGACGCGCGAACTAAAACAGCAGTAACGGTACCATCACGGCGACGCCGGCGACCACACCGGCCAGCAGTTCCCGCCGGCCGCCGCCGTCGAGGTCGGCGCCGATGGCCAGTGCCTCCGGAAGGAACTCCGTCAGTACGAGGAACACCATCGCGCCGGCGGCGAAGCCGAAACCGAACGGGAGGAACGCCCGCGCCCAAGTGACGAAGGCGTAGGCGATGACGGCCCCAACCGGCTGGGGGAGCGAGGAGAACACCGCGGCGCCGACCATCCGCCACTCGCCCACATCCATCGAGCGCAGCGGGATGGAGACGGCGACACCCTCAGGGATGTTATGGACAGAGATAGCGACGGTCATGAACAGCGCGAGCACGGGGACCGTCAGCCCGAGAACCGGTACTCCGCTCTCCAGGCCGAGGTCGGCGAAGGAGACGCCGACGGCAACGCCCTCGGGGAAGGAGTGCACCGTGAGGACGCCGAGGATGAGCACCAGCTTCCGGAGGTCGCCCTCGGCAACGGCCTCCGACACTGCCCGGGCGTCCCCCGGTGGGTCGGGCCCCTCGGGGTCCTCGCAGCCGACCGTCAGTCCCCCATCAGTCGCGGCACCGTTGCCGAGTTCCATCCGCTCGAGGACGCTGTCGGCCGCAACGACGAGGAGGACGCCGGCGCCGGCGCCGGCGACCAGCAGGAGAGGAATCCCCTCCGAGGCGCTCAGCCCCTCAACAGCCAGGCCGAACACGGACGCTGCGAGCATGATGCCGGAGGCCAAACCCCACAGCGCCACGTTCCAGCGATCGGTGATGTCGTCGAACAGAAAGAACGGCACCGCACCCAGCCCCGTCGCCAGCGCGGTGACCAGGCCGGCGCCGAACACGAACAGCAGGTCAGCACCGCTCACCACGGCAGTACCCCCCCGCGGCCGACCGGCCGCTCGCCGCCCGGAGTCATGTTTCCCACCACAGAATACAGAGCGTATACGAATAACTCTTTTTTTCTCATGAAGATATTTTTGGTAAACCTAAACCCCTCGGCCGGTTGCCATCGACGGCCGGGCCGGGAGCCCAGCCCTCCCGAGCGACACCGACCGGAGGGCCGCGATACGTCCGAGCGGGCCGTTGAGGCCAGCCGGCGGATAGCGGGTTCCGCCGGGAGCCTGGTTGATCGCTGCCAGCCGGCAGCGGCGTGCGCCCAACGGCGGTCGCTGTCTCGAGAGACTCCCGTGAACCGGCGTTTGACCGCCTCCAGCGCTACGGTGTCGCGGTCCTGGCCAGTGATCGTCACACCGTCGTTGGCCGTCTCCGCGACCATGCTCTCCAGGTCGGTGGCGTCGTATGTCTCGCTGATCGTCGTCTCGTCGAGCCGTCCGCCGAGACGGTCCGCACACCCCGCGAACACGCAGAGGGCGGCCGCGCCAGTTCCTGTAATCACGGCCCGTCGTTAGCGTTCCACCTGCAGGAGCGTCGTCGTCCGGCCCCGTCAATCCGGCCGGGCCGTCTCGGGCACTGAGGCACACCGCTCCGGGTGACGCCGCCAGCCTCCCAGCTCCAGCACCCCACTGATCCGCGCCGAGCGTGTCTCCGGCCGCCGCCAGCGGTGGGCTCTCGACGGGGCCGGCACCTCGTGTGCCGCAGGGAGGGCGGCTCTCCGCGGCCGTCCAAAAGACGTCTCGCTGGAGCCAGCTACTGTGTTTATTCCACCAGGTCGCCGAGAGAAGCAGGCGGGTTATTGAGTTGGAGCCCCACACACCGATAATGAGTGCGCTGCCGGAGAAGCGAGCGGGGGTCGCCGACGTGGACTGCACCGGGCGCCGGGCGCTCGTTACCGGATCGACCAGCGGCATCGGTCGCGAGACGGCGCTGGCGCTGGGACGGCTGGGGGCGGACGTCGTGGTCCACGGCCGGGACGCCAAGGCCGGCGCGAGCCTTGTCGAGGAGCTGGAGGCGCTGGGGGCGGACGCCGAGTTTGTCAGAGCGGACTTCGCGAACGTGGAGGCCGTCAGGGAGCTGGCGGCGACGGTCCGCGAGGGCGAGTCGCTCGACCTGTTGTTTAACAACGCCGGCGGGCTGTTCGGCGAGGGGAAGCTTACCGACGCCGGCGTGGAGTACACCTTCCACGTCAACCACCTCTCGCCGTACCTGCTGACCGTCGAGCTGCTGGACCACCTCTCCGACGACGCCCGCGTGGTGACGACGGCGTCGGCTGCCCACCAGGGTGCGACGCTGGACCTAGACGGGGTCCGCCGGGTTGGAACCTACTCCGGGATGGGGGCATACAGCCGCTCGAAGCTGGCGAACGTGTTGTTCGCCTCGGAACTCGCCCGCCGGCTGGAGGCGGCCGGCCAGTCCGTCACCTCCAACAGCGTTCATCCCGGGGCGATACCGGGGAGCGGCTTCAGCCGGTTCCTCCCGGGGCCGCTCCCCCGGCTGGTCCAGGCGCTTGATCGGCTCCCGGGAGTCACCTCCGTCGCAGACGGCGCCGCGGCGCTGCTGTTCGTGGGGCTCTCCCCGCGAACCGCGGACGTGTCGGGGCGGTACTTTTCCGGCCAGCAGCCGACGGAGCCGTCGCCGGCAGCTCGGGACCGGACCGCCGCCCGCAGGCTGTGGGAGCGCAGCGCGGAGCTGCTGGGAATCAAAGAACCCCTCGCGGAGGACGCCGAGCAGGTCAACCCGACCACGACCGACTGAGACCCGGCGCCCGGAACGGCCGGAACCGCTCCCCTTTTGATTAGGTCCACCTAAAAGCTATGCGAGTCAGAACACATGACCGAACCAGACACCGGCGGCGAGGAAACCGAGACCAACCGGACTGTCATCCGGTCCGGCCGGGAGTTCGAACAGGAGTACCGGCTGGACGCCAGCGAGGCAGGCGAGTTCCTCATCAGGATCGGCGAACAGCTCCGGGACAGCGACGAGCTCATTATCGTGGACGACAAGTGGGAGCTCCCGTTCGCCTTCGGCGAGCCCGTAGGGCTCGAGCTCGACTTCGACGGCGTCGGCGATCAAGAGTTGGAGATAGAACTAGAGCTGCCGGGCCGCACGGACGAGCGGGCGCCGGACGTCCGGTAGGACAGCCGGCAGTCCTCCCAGACAGGGCTGGCGCGACGGTAGCGCTTTCGCCGGCGAACCGGCCGCCTCAGGCGACACGCGCGTACAGTCGGCCTGGTCAGTATACCGGTCCCGACACGGCCGGCGGGGTTTGGTTCCCGGCGGCGTAGCCGCCACATGCTCGAGCTCGACGGCTCCGGCGGTGACGGACAGCTCCTCCGGTCGGCGCTGACGCTGTCGGTACTGGAGGGAATGCCGTTCCGGATGACCGGCGTCCGGGGTGACCGTCGGAGCCGGGGCTGAAGCCACAGCACCTCGCAAGCATGGAGCTGCTGGCCGCGGTGTGTGACGCCGAAGTCCCGGACTGCACGACGGGGAGGACGGAGCTCGAGTTCCGCCCCGGCCCGGTGCGGCTCAGCAGCTACACCGCCGACATCGGCACCGCCGTCAGCGTCGCGCTACTGTTCGACACGGTGCTCCCGCTGGCGGCGACGATCGACGCCCCGCTATTGGTGACCGCCAGCGGCGGGACGGAGGCGAAGTGGTCGCCGACAACGCCCCACTACCGCGGGACCAAGCTCCGCCGCCTGCGGGCACACGGAGTCGGCAGGCCGTGGACCTCGGGCGACCTGGGCCTCTATCCGGTCGGCGACCGCGAGACGATTCTGCGGCTTTTCCCCTCGTGTCCCTCGCGGCTGGAGCTGACCGACCGCGGCGAGAGCGAGGGGCCGGCCGTCCGCTCGCTGGCCGCCGACCGGCTCGCGGACGCCTCCATCGCCGAGCGCCAGGCATCGGCGGCCGTCGAGGGGCTGGAGGCTGCAGGGATTCCCGTCGCGAGCCGGTCGGTGACGTACGCGGCGGCGGACTCCCCCCAGATCAGCGGGTCCGTGCGCCTCTCCTAAGGGGAACACGGTCGCCGGCTTCGACGCGCTCGGCGAGCGGGGCACTCCGGCGGAGGAGGTCGCCGAACGGGCCGCCAAGGCCGCCACGGCGTTCGCCGAGGGAGACGCGGCCGTCGATCGCCACACCGCCGACCAACTACTCCCCGTTCTCGCCGTTGTCGGCGGACACGTGCGGATACCGGAGGTGACCGACCACGTCGAGTCGATCCTGGAGCTGCTGGAGCGGTTCGGTTTCGAGCTCTCGACGAGCAGGGACGGCGGGATGGTCGTCGTGGCCGCCGACCCTTCCTGACCCGGGGTATCACGGCGGGAGAGGGAGGTGGTTCCCTCTCCTGGCTACCGGTGTGAGCGACACGCACGACAGCGGCGGGCCGCGTGTGGACCCGGGGGGCCCGCTCCCGACGATCGTCGGCGTCCGGACCCGTGTGCGCGAGCGGGGCGCGGACGCCGTCGTGATGGAGTTCGCCAACGGCGCTCGGCTCCGCTACCGGGAGGGCGGCGGCGCCGTTGAGGAGGCGTGGCTCCCGCCTGAGGATGAAGAGCCGGCTGTTACGAACCGCCGGGAGGCTGACGCCGGCGCCGAGGCACTGGCGCTCCGCACGGTGGGCGAGTACCTCTCGTTCGGCTCGCGCCGGCGGGCGGCGTTCGTCTGGGGGGAGGAGAACCTCGCGGCGCTGCTGGGGGAGTAACCCCGCCGGACCGCCGGAAAGCAGGTGAATGGCCCCGCCGGCTCAACGCTCTTGGCCGTACCGGCCGACGATCAAGCTGGTCCCGACCTCCCCTTTCTTGTGACCACCTCGGACAACGGTCCCGCCGGCCAGGGGCAGCCGGCCGGTACTG
Organism: uncultured Halobacteriales archaeon; assembly: GCA_964561055.1. Classification (GTDB taxonomy): domain Archaea; phylum Halobacteriota; class Halobacteria; order Halobacteriales; family Haloarculaceae; genus CAZLOO01. The sequence continues at coordinate 4,108 of CAZLOO010000005.1, read as the reverse complement.
TCGGGAACACCAGGCTCTATACTCTCGGGAGCCAACAATAGCTGTGACGAAACCGCGCGCAGCGCAGGCGCCCCGGAGACTGCCCGCACTCGGGACCGTCGGCGCCGGAACGGGTCCGCGGGCCGCCACCGCCGGACGATGAGCGGGGCGGGCACAGCCGTCCCGACGCGCCTGCGCAGGCAGTGGACCGGGGTGGCGCTGCTGGCGGTCGCGGGCGGGATTACGGGCTATCTCCTCCTCAGCGAGTGGTGGACGACCACCCACGGCGGCCAGTGGCTGGCGGTCGCGGGGACCGTCGCCGCCGGCGAACTCCACGTCCTCAGACAGCGGCTAGCGCGCAACCGCGACCGAGGGGCCGCCCCGCCGCGGCCGACGCTGGGGGTGGCGAACCTGCTGACGGTCGCCCGGGGGCTGTTGCTGGCGGCCGTCGCCGGCTTCCTCCCGCTATCGCGGCCGGTAGGACTGGGACTATGGGTGCCGCCTGGGCTGTACGCGGCGGCGGTGGTGCTGGACTACGCGGACGGCTTCGTCGCGCGGCGGCGCGGCGAGATGACCGAGCTCGGCGCCTCGCTGGACGAGACGTTCGACACGGTGGGGCTATTCGTCGCCCCCCTACTGGCGGTGTCGTACGCACAGCTTCCGGCCTGGTATCTCGCGATACCGCTGGCCAAGCCGGCGTACCTGCTGGGCCTACGGCTCTGGAGCCGGGCAACTAGCCGCCAACCCGCCGTGCTTCCGCAGAGCCGGCTCCGGCGGCCGCTCGCGACCCTCCAGATGTGTGTCGCGGCGCTGGCGCTGTCGCCGCTCTTGGTCCCGCCGATGACGACCGCCGTCGCGACAGCGGCGATGGTGCCGTTCCTTGCGCTGTTCGCCCGCGACTGGCTGGCGGTGACGGGGTACTACTCGATGTAGCCGCCGACCCAGTCGGGGACCCGCCGCCGGACGGCAGCGTAGGCGGCGGCCAGCACGAGACAGCATACCGCCAGCCACCGGAGGACGCCGTCGAACAACGCCACCGCCGTCCCTGCCCCGACCGCCGTCAACAGCACATCTTCCGGGGCGCCGTCGTACCGGACGAGATAGCGCGGCGCTATCCAGCGACCCCGGAGGTGGTCGTACACTCCCTCGTCGGAGGTACGCTCCCACGGACGGGGCTCGTCGCCGGCGCCGAACGCGTCCATCACGGCGTGAAGCGCGAACGCCCCGAGAAAGGCCGCAAGCACGACCGTAACAGGGGTTGGCGCCAGGGCCGCCAGCCCGGCGACCGGCAGCGCAACTGTCCATCCGAGCACGGGATAGTGCAGCGTCCGGCGGTGACGGCCGACGAACAGATCAAGATCAGGAAGCGCGCCGCCAATAAACCCTGCGGCACCCGCGACCGGCGCGAGGCCGGGGACCAGGACAACGAACGGTGTCGAGAGCGCTACGCCCAGCAGGGCGTGGGTGGTGACCATCACGTCGCCCGCTACCCCTCACGGAGCAGCACGGCCAGCACGGCCAGCAGGCCGAGCTGTGCGGTCTTGTCGACTATTTCGGTGGCGTCCAGCGGGAACCCGTTGAGGACGAACCAGATGGCGATCTGCGCGGCGACGAAGGGGATTCCGACGGCATATACCAGCCGGCGGCGGTAGCCCACGAGCACGAGCGCGATGGCGCCGAAAAAGCCCAGCCCTGCGAGCACGAAACTGACGGCCAGTCCCGAGGGCAGGCCTCTAACCCCGATGACGAGGTGGATAGCACCGGAGACTGCGGCAAGGGCGAGCCCCACCCAGTGCACGGCCGTCAGCGACTCAGTTTGTAGTGACACCATACCCGGAGAACGGGTCGGAAAGAATAAAAACCCACACACTGGGGGGCCGCTCCTGTTTCCCCGTGACCGACAGATCCGGTCTCGGGTGCCTCGTACAGTCTCTCGGGGGTCGTCGTGTCGTAGTGGTATTCGTCTTGAAGCGCCGAGAGCACTGCTGCCGGCGACGACTGCTGTCCCCTCGCCTACAGTTCGTGGCGTCAGAGTCGAAGCTCCGACGGGCAGTGGCGGTTCAGAGCGGCGACGCCTCGAAGCGATGGACCTCCGGTTCGCCGTCGAGCATCCCCTCGATGACGGTCTCTTCGAACTCCGCGTAGTGTCCGCTGTCAAGGTGGGCTTTCACCGCGTCGCCGTCTTCATACTGCTCGATGAATCGGAGCACGTTCGGCTGCTCGACGTCGGTGCTCGCGCGGTAGTCGATGACCCCGGGCTCCTCGCGGCTGGCGCGCGCGATACGCCGGGTCGCCTCCAGTGCCTCCTCGCGGTGGTCGGAGTCCAGCGGCAGGACCGCGTACAGTATCCGCACGCCAGCGCCTATGGCGGAGCGTGGTATAATTCCACCCCCGGGAACGGACGGAGGGGTGATACGGCTCCGGACCTATTCAGAGGCATGGATCCGACCGACGTGGAGACGGTGTTCGTTGCCGGGGCGAGCGGCGGGACCGGGCGGGCGCTGCTCCCCCTGCTCGGCCCGCGGGTGGGGACGGTGCGGGCGCTCACCCGCTCGCCGGAGAAGCGCTCCACCCTGCGCGAGGCGGGCGCCGACGAGGTGGTAGTCGACGACCTCCTAGCGCCCGAGGACCTCGCCGGTGCGCTGGAGGGGGTGGACGCCGTGCTGAGCGCCGTCGGCTCCGGCCCGAGGGCGCTGTTCGAGGGCGGCCGGCTGGTCGACGGCGAGGGAACGGTGAACCTACTGGAGGCAGCCGTCGACAGCGGCGTCGGAGCGTTCGTCATGGAGTCGGCGCTGGGCGTCGGCGAGGAGCCACGGAGCGCCATGGGAACGGCGTTCGACCTGCTCATCCGGCCGATCCAGGAGGCCAAGGCCGAGGCCGAGGCGGCGGTTCGCGAGGCCCCGGTGAGTCACACCGTTCTTCGGCCCGGGATCCTCACGAACGGGGCCAGGACGGACGACGTGGCCGTCGCCGAAGCGGGTGCGCGTCTGTGGGGGACCGTCTCCCGGCGGGACGTGGCGCGGCTGATGGCCGCCGCGCCGGTAACGCCTGCGGCGGCCAACCGCACGTTCGATGTGGTGTCCTGGCCCCCGTTCCGGGACCGCCGGCTGTCCGTCGACTGGCGGCTCCCGGGAGACCCAGACCGGCCAGTCCAAATTGAAAGCTGACACCGGACTTATTCCGGCCGGCGAGGAACCCCGCGGCATGAGTAACGCGGAGCGGGAGGGGTTGTTCCACCTGTATCACGGCCCTGGGAAGGGGAAGACAACGGCGGCTATCGGCGCCGCGGCCCGGGCCGCCGGCCACGGCTGGCCGGTCCACGTGCTCCAGTTCTTCAAGGGTGGTGACGACCGCTACGCCGCCGAGGCCAAGACGATGCAGAGCATCGACGCCATCACGCTGGAGCGCTACCCCACCTCCCACGTCCGGGACGGGGAGGAGCTGACCGAGGCCGAGGCCGCCACCCTCCAGGAGGGGCTGGCCGATGCCGAGACGGTGCTCGGAGCCGGCAAGGCGAGGATGGTCGTGCTCGACGAGGTGACGCTGCTGTGGGCGTTCGACGCCGTCCCGGCGGACCGGCTGGTGGGGCTACTGGAGAGCACGGCGCCCGGCGTCGAGGTGGTCTGTACCGGCCGGACCGCGCCGAACGAACTGGTCGACGCGGCCCACTACTGCAGCTACGTCGGCAACGTGAAACACCCCTACCGGGATGGGACAGAGGCCCGCCCTGGGGTGGAGTACTAGCCGGCTACCGGCCGGAGACTCCATTACCGCTCGAAGGTGGGGTCCTCCAAGGTCGCGATCCGCTGGCGCTCGGCGTCCTCCAGCCGCAGTCGCGCGGCCGCGAGGTTCGCGACCACGTGCTCGGAGGTGTTGCTGGAGGGAATAGGCACCACCCCGCGCTGGACGTTCCAAGCCAGCACGACCGCCGCGGGGGTGGTATCGTGGGCCACCGCGACCTCGGCGAGCACGTCTTCTTCAAGCAGGCCCGGCGCCGACAGCGGCGAGTGGGCCATCACCCTGATCCCCCGCTCGTGGCAGGCCTCGACCAGTGCGTCGCGCGGCTGGTATGGATGGCGCTCCACCTGGACCACCGCCGGCGGGACGCGGGCGGCGGCCAGCAGTTCCT
>CAZLOO010000004.1:240-24704 GCA_964561055.1 uncultured Halobacteriales archaeon | reverse complement strand
GGCCATCCTCCGGCCAGGGCGGTTCGACCGGCTCATTGAGGTGCCCGAACCCGACGACGAGGGGCGTGAACGCATCCTGGAGATACACACCGAGGGGATGCCGCTGGCCGAAGACGTGGAGTTGAGCGCACTGGCGGAGATGACCGGGGGATTCTCCGGCGCGGAGCTTGCGAGCCTGGCGACGGAGGCCGGTATGTTCGCCATTCGTGACGAGCGCACCACCGTCCGGATGGAGGACTTCGAGGAGGCCCACGAAAAGGTCAGCTCTGAGGACGCCTCCGGAACGCCCATCGCGTTCTACTGAGCGTGACCGCCCGGCCCGCGTGGCCGGGGCAACAACCGATATACACCTGGGTTCCCAAGAGAGGCTAATGAGTGGGGTGCCGGTTCTCGAACGGGGGGAGAGCGCGCTGGTGCTCTCCGGAGCAATGCGTCGGCCCCACACCAGCCAGTTCCTCCCGCTGGACGCCGAGAACGTATACGTACTCGGTGTGAGCCTCGTCACCCCGCCGGACCGCTGGGTGCGCCAGTGGAACGAGAGCGCGGGCGACCGTACCGCTCGCGTCGCGGTGGTCACCACTGCCGAGCGCGAGCGCGACGCCGGTGAGGGAGTGACCGTCGCCACCGTCTCGGAGGCGTCGGATCTCACCGGACTCGGCATCCAGGTGTCGAACTTCGTTGAGGCCACTCCTGAGGACGCTGAGGTGCTCGTGGGGTTCGATTCGCTTACGATCCTCCTGCAGTACGTGGACCTCCAGAGCGTCTACCGCTTCATCAATCTGCTCACAACCCGTCTTGAGGGGGTCGGCGCTCGGACGGTTGTGTTTTTCGACCCTCACACCACCGACGAGCAGTCCGTCGCCACCATCCGCAGTTTGTTCACAACGGTTGTCGAGGACATCGATGCCGATCTTGAAGTGCTGTGAGCAGGGCTTAATCGGACGGTCGTCGTGCGGTGTCTTCGGATAGAAGTGCGTGGGACCGGATTCGAACCGGCGGACCCCTACGGGACAGCGCCCTCAACGCTGCGCCGTTGACCTGGCTTGGCTACCCACGCGCGTTCCAACCGTAGCCCGCCGCCGAGTATAAGCCCTTCCGTTCAGTCCCACTGCGGGCCGGTACAGTGTTGTTCCGGGGGCGAGACGCCCGGAGCAGTGACTCGCACCTGTCCGGACTGTGGCTTCCCGCACGGCCCGGAGAACGGGGTTCGGGGCGACCTCGTCGAAGAGGAGCGCCCGGACTCCCCGTTCGCCAACGATGGAGATCTAGTGCGGTGTGAGGTGTGTGGCGCGACCAGCGAGCGGGCTGCTTGGGAGGACGAAGCGAACGCCGGCGCCTTCGTCTGGTCAACCGAGGAGCCTGGGGAATAGGCGGTCGTTTCAAGTGGTTGAGGGCGCCTATATAGGGGTATGGCGAAGTACTCGACCGGCGACGGGGGCTCCGGCGGGGCCGGTAGCTGTGAGCTCTGCGGCGCGGAGGACACGAGTCTTGAGGAGACCGAGGTAGCGGGCGCAGTGCTGGAGATCTGTGGCGACTGCCGCGCTCGCCACGGTAGCGGCGGCAGCTCCGGAACCCGAGACCCGGACGAGGAGGACCGCGAGACGCGGGCGGTACGTAACACTGCCCGCGTCGCCGACGCCCGTAGCGGCAACCCCGAGCGCTGGCAGGAGGGGACAGACTACGAGCGCGACCCGCTGCCGTATCTGGTGAGCGGCTACGGCGAGCGGCTGGCCAGCGCCCGCCAGGAGGCGGGCCTAGACACGGCGGAGCTGGCAGGGGAGCTCGGCGTAGACGAGGCGGACGTGCTCGCTATCGAGCAGGGCCGGGCCAACAGCGCCGGCATCGGCGGCTCGCTTATCGAGGACATCGAGGAGCGGCTCAGCGTCCAGCTCGCGGAGGGCTCGGACTGAGACGGAGGACCCCCGGGTTTATGCGAAGCGGGTGACTATCCCGCAGGTAATGACACCGGCCGTCCGCCTTGACGGCATCACGAAGCGGTTCCCGGGCGTGCTGGCCAACGACGACGTGAACCTCACCGTCGAGGAGGGAACCGTTCACGCGCTACTGGGGGAGAACGGTGCCGGGAAGACGACGTTAATGAACGTCCTCTACGGGCTGTACGAGCCCACCGAGGGACGAGTAGTCGTCGACGGCCGGGAGCGGTCGTTCGACTCACCCCGGGACGCTATCGACGCCGGGGTTGGGATGATCCACCAGCACTTCATGCTGGTCGATCCGATGACAGTGACCGAGAACATCACTCTCGGCAACGAGCCCACGCGGTGGGGTGGGCTGGTGGTGGACCGCGAGCGGGCCCGACGGGAAGTGGTAGAGCTGTCCGAGCGCTACAGCTTCGACGTCGACCCGGACGCCCGCATCGAAGACGTCTCCGTCGGTGTCCAGCAGCGCGCGGAGATATTAAAGGCGCTGTACCGCGGTGCAGACGTGCTCATCCTCGATGAGCCGACGGCGGTGCTCACGCCACAGGAGGTCGACGACCTGTTCGGTGTGCTCGACGAGCTCACCGAGGGCGGGAAGACTGTGATCTTCATTACTCACAAGCTGGGCGAAGCGATGCGCGCCGCCGACGAGATCACCGTCCTCCGTGACGGGCGCAACGTCGGCACCGTCGATGCCGACGCGACCAGCCGCGAGGAGCTGGCCGAACTGATGGTCGGCCGGGAGGTGCTGCTAGAAGTGGAGAAGTCTCCCCGCGAGCCCGGTGAGGAGGTACTGACCGTGGATTCGCTCTCCGTCGATGACGATCGCGGCGTCCCGGCGGTACGTGACGTCTCCTTCCGGGTCCGTGAGGGGGAGGTGTTCGGAATCGCCGGTGTCGACGGCAACGGCCAGTCCGAGCTCGTCGAGGCGATCACCGGGCTGCGCTCGCCCGCTGACGGCACGGTCACCTTCGAGGGCGAGGACGTCACCGGGTACTCTCGGCGCGAGCGCACGGAGGCCGGGATGGCGTACGTCCCCGAGGATCGTCAAGAGCGGGGACTGGTGATGCCGTTCGACCTGACGAGCAACGGCCTGCTGGGTAGCCAGCACTCACGGCCGTTCAGCGACCGCGGGCGCATCGACTGGGAGGTCGCCCGCGAGCACGCCGAGTCCATCATCGAGGAGTACGACGTCCGCACGCCGGGGCCGGAGGCGACCGCCGAGTCGCTGTCCGGTGGCAACCAGCAGAAATTCGTCGTCGGCCGGGAATTCGAGCGAGACCCGTCGCTGCTGGTGGCGGCTCACCCGACGCGCGGTGTGGACGTCGGCTCTATTGAATTCATCCACGAGCGCCTGCTGGAACTGCGCGAGCAGGGCGTGGCGGTGCTGCTGGTCTCCTCGAAGCTGGAGGAGGTGCGGGGGCTGGCGGACCGGCTGGCAGTCATCTACGAGGGGGAGCTGATGGACGTACTCGACCCGGAGACGACCACCGAGGAGGAGATCGGCCTGCTGATGGCCGGGGAGCGACCGGAGCGCCAGACCGTCGCCGCCGACGGCGAGGGCACATGAGCGGGGGCCCCGAACGGGCGCGTTGGCGGCGGCTCCTCCTGCGACTAGTGGAAGCATCGGCTGTCGAGCGCTTCCTCATCAGCTTCGCCGCGCTGTTACTATCAATGGCGGTGGGCGCCGTCATCATCTTGGCCGCCGGGCGCACCGCAACCTGCGAGAGGGCTGCGTTCACGCTGGTCAGCCCGGTGTTGCGGACGCCCTGGTTCGCGACCCCGGAGTTGTTCCGGGTGGGATTTTGCTACGACCCGGTGACCGTCTTCGACCGGCTGTTCCTCGGGGCGCTGGGCGACCCGCTGCAGGACAACTGGCAGCCGCTAACCGGCGATCTTAATCCGTTCCGGGCGGGATGGGATCCGTTAGCCCCGCAGATAGCGATCACTCTCCGGGAGACGACCATCCTGGCGTTCACCGGTGTCGCGGTGGCCGTCTCCTTCCGGGCTGGCATCTTCAACATCGGCACCCAGGGCCAGATGGTTGTGGGGGCATTGGCGACGGCGCTGGCGGTACTGGCGGTCGCGCCGGCCGTGAGCGGCCTGTTCGGCACGCTCCTGTTGGTTCCTCTGGGCCTGGGGGTCGGGGCGTTGTTCGGCGGTTTCTACGGCGCCATTCCGGGCGCTCTGAAGGCGTACGCCGACGCTAATGAGGTGATAACGACCATCATGCTCAATTTCGTCGCCACCGGGATCGTCTTCTTCCTCGTGGACTCGTACTTCACCGCCCCGGATACACAGTCCGTCGAGACCGCGACTGTGCCGGAGTACGCCGCATTTCCGTCGATCGTGTTCGACTCCCGTACCGATTTCTCGCTGGTTGCACTGGCGTTCGCGGTGGCGATACTCGTGGGGGTATATTTCCTTCTGGAGCACACCTCCTTTGGCTACGACCTGCGCACCTCCGGCATCCAGCCCGAGTCCGCTGAGTACGGAGGTGTGGACGCGGCCCGGACGGTCGTCTCCAGCATGGCCATCTCCGGAGCGCTCGGCGGTATCGCCGGCGCCACCTACGTGCTGATGGTCGCCGGCAAGTTCGAGACCGGCTTCCCCGCCTACGGCTTCGACGGCATCACAGTCTCCATCCTCGCGGGGAATAACCCGCTCGGCGTCGCTGCAGCCGCCCTGCTGTTTGGGACGCTGAAGTCGGGGACGACAGTCGTCCAGTTCGCGACGGACGTGCCGCCCCAGCTCGTGGGCGTTCTTCGGGGGCTAATCGTGCTGTTCGTCGCGATGCCGGAGTTCTTTCGAATGATCGGCAAGCGCACTGTCGGCATCCGCCGCCGTAGAGAGGGCGCCGTCGCCGCCGACGGGGGGGAGCCGGATGAGTGAGGCTGCCGCCACCGACCGGCTGGCGATATTCGCGAGAAGTCCACGGGGGTTAGCTATCGCCGTCGTAGCGGTGCTCACGCTTGCCACGCTCGCTGTCATCGGCCTGCTCGCCCCGGGGCTGCTGGTCGAGCTGCTCAGCATTGCCACCAGCCGCAACACGCTCGGGTCGGCGCTTCGGTTATCGGTGCCCATCGCGCTGGCGGCGGTGGGGGGCATCTTTTCGGAGAAGTCCGGCGTCATCAACATCGGCCTCGAGGGGCTACTCATCATCTCGGCGTTCACCGCTGTCTTCGTCGCCGACACTCTCGCCGGGACCGGGGCCGCGACCCAAGCCCACGTCTGGACGGGCTTCTTCGCGGGCGTTCTCACGAGCACGGTGCTGGCGCTGCTGTTCGGGGTTGTCTGCATCGAGTTCCGTGCCGACCAGATTATCGCGGGGCTCGCGGTGTGGCTCATCGCACTCGGGCTGGCCCCCTTCGCCGCGCAGGTGGTGTACGGCGCGCCCAACACCACCAGCGTCACGACGCCCGGCACCCTCACAATTCCTGTGCTGTCGGCGATACCGTTCTTCGGTGCGGTGTTCGACGCCAGCCCGTTCGTTTACCTGATGTTCGTCGCCGTCGCCGCTGGTTGGTATCTGCTCAACCGAACCGCGTTCGGCCGGTGGGTCCGCGCCGCCGGCGAGAACCCGAAGGCACTGGACACCGCTGGGGTGAACGTCTCCCGAGTGCGCTATGCCGCGGTCACGCTGTCGGGCGTGTTCTCCGGGATGGGCGGTGGGGCGCTGTCGCTGTCGCTGGGGCAGTTCACCGGCAACGGCGCGACGATGGTTAACGGGAAGGGATTCATCGCCATCGTCGCCTATCTGTTCGGCAACTACAATCCGCTCGGAGCGTTTCTCTCGACGCTCCTGTTCGCGGGGCTGGACGCCCTCCAGACGGGGCTGCAGAACGTCGCCGGCTACGACCTGCCATCCTCGCTTGTGCGGATCATCCCGTTCGTAAGCGTCATCGTTGTGCTGGCGCTCGTGGGCCGTACCCGCATCCCGGAAGCCGCCGGCGAACACTACGAGTCCGGCGAGGAGTAGCAGCTCGCGACTACTGCTCCGGCGGCTATTTGTGCGCGGGCGGGGATGCCGGCGTATGGAGCCACAGGAGCTTATCGCCCGTGCCCGGGAGGCGTTCGAGTCGGCATACGTCCCCTACTCGGAGTACGCCGTCGGCGCCGCCATCGAGACCGCCGACGGGACGGTGTTCACCGGCTGCAACGTGGAGACGGCCAACTACTCCAACTCGCTACACGCCGAGGAAGTGGCCATCGGGTCGGCGGTGGCCGCTGGCCACCGGGAGTTCGACCGGCTGGCGGTCGCCTCCGCCGCCCGCGACGGCGTCACCCCCTGCGGCATGTGCCGTCAGACGCTCGTGGAGTTCTGCGACGCCGACATGCCCATCTACTGTGACGAGGAGAACGGCATCGCCAGCTACACCATGGGGGAACTGCTCCCGGCGGCGATAAGCCTCGACACCTTGGAGGCCGCGGATGAGTGAGGACGACGACCTCGCCCAGGCCACTCAGGAGGGGGAGCGTCAGTACCACATCGAGGTGGCGCCCGGCGAGGTGGCCCATACCGTCCTCCTACCGGGTGACCCCGGGCGAGTGGATGACGTCGTCGCCGTCTGGGACGCCCATGAGGAAGTCGCGCGTCATCGGGAGTACCGCACCGCGACCGGCCGCTACGACGACGCGGAGCTGAGCGTCACCTCCACCGGCATCGGCTCGCCGTCGACGGCAATCGCCGTTGAGGAACTTGCGGAGGTCGGTGCGGAGACGTTCATCAGGGTGGGCTCCTGTGGCGGTCTCCAGCCGGACTTGGAGGTCGGCGATTTGGTCATCACCGCTGGTGCCGTCCGGGTCGAGGGCACCAGCAACGCCTATGTTCGGCAGAGCTATCCTGCCAGCGCCTCGCCGGAGGTAGTGAGTGCGCTGGTCGCGGCCGCCGAGGAGCTCGGTTACGACTACCACGTCGGCGTCACTGCCTCGACGGACTCCTTCTACGCCGGCCAGGGGCGCGAAGGGTTCGGCGGCTACGAGTCTCCCGAGGGAGAGGAACTGATGCGGGAGCTGCGGGCCGCGAACGTGCTGAACGTGGAGATGGAGGCAAGCGCCGTCTGCACGCTGGCGAACGTCTATGGCCTGCGCGCCGGTGCCGTCTGCACAGTGTTCGCCAACCGGACCACCGGCGAGTTCCGCACAGAGGGGGAAAGCGAGGCCGCTCGGACCGCGAGCCTGGCGACCGCCATCCTCGCGGAGATGGATCGTACTAAGCGGGAGGCCGGCGCCGACCACTGGCACCCCGGGCTCGCTCTTTAGAACGAACGCGCGGAGTTGGCGACAACCAGCAGGCTGGAGGCGGCCATCGCTATCGCGGCGAACAGCGGGTTGAGCAGCCCCGTAGCTGCGAGCGGTATCGCGACGGCGTTGTAACAAAACGCCCACGCAATGTTCTCGCGGACCCTGCGGCGGGCCCCCTTCGCGATGTCCAGCGTCTCCAGCACCGCCCACTCCTCCGCGGGAACGACGGCGTCGGCAGCCTCGGCTGCCATCGCGGTACCGCCGGAGACGGCTATCCCGACGTCGGCGGCCGCCAGCGCCGGCGCGTCGTTGCTCCCGTCGCCGACCATCACAGTGGTCTCCTCGGCGCTCTGCAGCAGGCGAGCTTTCGCCGGCGGCCGGACGCCCGCGAGCGTCTCGTCGATGGCCGGGTGACGCCCGAACCGCTCGGCTGCGGCCTCGCTGTCGCCGGTGACCAGCACCAGCCGCTCCGCCCGCTCGCCGAGCACGGACAGCGCTGCCTCCCAGTCCTCTCGCGGCCGGTCTTCGGCGACGATCACTCCCCGGACGCGCTCCCCCCAGCCGACGAACGCCGGCAGACGGCCGGCAGACGTAGCCCGCTCGTAGCGCTCGGCCAGCGCAGGCGGGATGGTCCAGTCCTCGAAGAGGGAATGGTGCCCGACGACAGTCCGCTCGCCCTCCACCCGCCCGCTCACCCCGCGGCCGGGATGCTGCTCGAACGCCTCCACTGCGGGAGGCTCGGGGGCGGCCTCGCCAACCGCGGCTGCGACGGGGTGGTCCGCGGGCGACTCTACGGCCGCGGCCCGCCGGAGCAGGTCTCGCTCGGCCTTACCTCTGCTCCGAACGCCACCGTCCGGTTCCGCAGGTTCCCGCTCGTCCGCCACCGCTTCCTGCTTGGCCGTAATCACCTCGACGACCCGCATCTCCCCGGCGCTGAGCGTGCCGGTCTTATCTAGCGCTAGCATCTCCACGTCCGGAGCACGCTCGAAAACAGCCGGCCCGGTCACGACGACGCCCTGCTCCAGCGCCGTGCCGACCCCCCTGGCGACCGCCAGCGGCGTCGCCAGCCCCAGCGCGCAGGGACAGGACACCACCAGCACTGCCAATCCGGTCAACAGCGCTCCCGTCGGCGCCGCCCCGCGGAACAGCTGGGCCCCCGCGGCCAGCACGGCGACGCCGGCGACCACCGGCACCAACACCGCCGCCAGCCGGTTGGCGACCCGCTGGGCACCCGGGGCCGCGGTACCGGCCTCCCAAAGCTGCCTCACGATACGGTCTAACGTGCTCTCGGCCCCCGCCGCAACTCCCACGGTCAGCACCCCGTCGGTGACCGTCGTCCCGCCGCGGACGCTGTCGCCGGGGGCCTTCCGGACCGGGAGAGACTCACCGGTAACCAGCGCCTCGTTAACCGCCGCTTCTCCCTCGATGACGGTGCCGTCAACGGGTATCCGCTCCCCGCGATTGACGACTAGCTGCTCGCCGCCGGCCAGGGATTCTACCGGGACGGTGTCTCCCTCGGCAAGCCGTGCCTCGTCGACGCGCTGGCCGGTGAGGTCGGTGAGCGCGCCGGCGGCCCGCTCGCGCACCCGCTGCTCGTAGTAGCTCCCCGCGGTCACGGCGAGAACAATGACCACGCTCACGTCGAAGTACACCTCCGTCCGGCCCGCCAGCAGCGCCGCGACGCTGTACAGATACGCCGTCACCGCTGCGGTCGTCACCAACAGGTCCATGTCTGGCCGGGCGGCCCGGAGGCTGACGGCCGCGCCACGGAGCAGGGGATAACCCGTGTAGCCCAGCACTACCGTCGCCAGCACCCACACGTTCGCCAGCAGGTACGCGCCCGCCGGGCCGTTCGGATCCAACAGCAGGCTCTCTGCCGGCATTCCGAGATACGAGGGGTAGAGGAATAGCACGTACCATAGCATCGTCATCATCCCGAGGAAGCCTCCGACGAGCAGTGGCCCGGTGCGGTCTGGCTCCTCCGGACGACCCTCGCTCGCGGGCCGGGCGTCGTAGCCGGCGGCGCTCAGCCTCTCGGCGAGCGCTCCCGCCCCCGTCACCTCGGGGTCGTATCCCACCCGCACCAAGCCCGCAGGATAGCTTGCGTCGGCGTCCGCGACGCCATCCGTGGCCCTCGCCCGCGACTCTAGGTACCGCTCACAGGTGGCACAGTGCATCCCCGCCACGCTGAGGAAGGCCGTCGCGCCGCCTGAGTGGTTGCTCCCCTCCTCGGGGTCGGCGAGGGTCTCGTCGACCTCGCCGAGGCGCTGGTGAACGGCCAGACAGCCCTCGCAACAGAACCGGCCCTCCACGTCGGGGGCGGTCACCGGCGGGTCCGGCGTCGGGAGGTCACACAGCGTGCAGGCGTCTCCGGTCACGGCTCACCCCAGCGGCTGGTAGAACGGCGGCGCGGCCATCGGGAGGTCGATACCCACGGCCCGCAGCCCCATCGAGAGAGGGAGGTACGCCAGCCCGAGGAAGGCGACTCCGAGTGCGCGGTGGAGCCAGACCCGGCTATCGGTGGACAGCGAGCCGACCGCGGTACCGGCGACCAGCAGGGAGGGAATCGTCCCGAGGCCGAGCGTTCCGAGTGCCAACGCCCCTGTCGCGGGCGATCCGCGGGCGAAGACGTAGACGTACGCCGGATAGAGCAACGGACACGGCAGCAACGCGTGAACGGCTCCCAGCGCAGCAACCCGAGGGCCGCCGACAAGCCGGTCCAGCCGGGGGGTGATAGCACCGTGGACGCGGGTGAACAGCTCCCCGACGAGAGGCATCGAGTGGCTCCCAGCGCGACCGTACACTAGATAGCCGGCCCCCGCGCTAGCAACGACCAGCCCTGTCGCCACCCCGACGACAGCCCGCACCGGGCCGGCGACAGCAGCGAGCCCGGCCGCGCCGTACAGTACCGCGCCGGCCCCGCCCAGGACTGCACCGACGACTGTGTAGCTCGCTGCCCGACCGACGTTGAACAGTAGATGCTGCCGCAGCAGGTAGCGCGAGGGGAGGTGACCGCCGTCCGGTGCGGGGCTCCCGGGGTTCGTCCCGGTCGCCACGCTCTCCATCCGGTCGCCGTACAGCGCCACTAGCGGGCCGCACATCCCGATGCAGTGGGCGCCGCCGAGCAGGCCGACAAGCAGGAAGGCGCCGAGCCAGCCGATCCCGAGAAGCACAGCCACGGCGTTACTCCATCGATCCGTGACGTGGCTCCTCCAGCGGACTGAACATCACGACGAGGCTGCCGACGATTAGCAACACACAGACCAGCGACAGCACTACCTCCGGCGCCGATCGGCCGAGCGCGAACAACCCCACCGGCACCATCGCCAACAGGCCGACGAGCGCGAGCCGCCGGGGCGGGACAGTCATGTCGCCCCGATTTCCGGGGGGTGATTGTATGTGCGCGGGTCAGTTCTCAGATAGCTGGATTCGGCGCCGCGCTTCATGCCGGCCACTGCACTCCCCGCCGCCATGCAGTCAGCCACGACACTGTGGAGGACTCCCTGGGGGGAGAGACGGTGAGCGCCGACTACACCCGCCGGGCGCTGCTGTGCAGAGGGGCTGCGCTCGGCGGAGCGACGCTGGCGGCCACGGGCGCCGTCGGACCGGCCGCGGGACAGGAGAACGGTGGGGGGAGCGACGAAGGGCCGGCCCCGCGCCCGGACTTCGGCGACTGGCTCACCGATGTCGACGGCGGCTACCGGGACGCCCGGGGGGAGAGCGAGACGACCGTCACGGTGGGGGCCCGCGGCAACGGCGGGACATTCGCGTTCTCGCCGGCGAATCTCTGGATCGACCCCGGCACGACGGTCGTCTTCGAGTGGGTCTCGAACAACCACAACGTGCTCCCAGAGACCCAGCCTTCTGACGGGTCGTTTGAGGGCCACGACCCCATCGAGGACGACGGCTTCTCCTTTGAGTTCACCTTCGAGACCCCCGGGATGTACGAGTACTTTTGCGAACCACACCGCTCTGTCGGGATGCTGGGCGGCATCGCCGTCGGTGACGATGTGCCGACCACCACGCCGACGCCGGCAGGGACTGCCCCGCAGGGGGAGGGCGGTCCACCCGGTGGAGTGTGGCTCGGCATCGCGGCCGCTCCTCTCGGGCTGGCCGGCGTCTTTGCAGCCGGCATCCTCGCCTCCGAGTACCTCCGGGAGCGCCGCGAGCGGCTGGCGAAGGGCGTCCCACAGGTGACGGAACTGGCGCTGGCCCGCGGCCGGGAACGGGACCTCGACCACGACAGCTTCGATCCCGTTGGGACAGCCGGCTTATTGGTGGGCTACTTCCTAGTGTTGCTTGTGCTGTGGGGACTGATGTACTTCGTGCAGTTCCTGGGCAACGGCCCGACGGTGACGGGGTGAGCACGGATGGAGATACACCGCTATGAGCGGGCCTGGCTGGCCGCATCGCTGGTGCTGATCGTGCTGTTCATTGGCACCGTCGCCTACGGCGCCCTCGGGCCAAGCGTCGCAATGGTCGACGCCGAGGGCGGCACGGCCGACCCGGCCGCGCTTGACGACCACCCGCAGTTCTCCGATCCCGGGGTGTACCAGACCGGCGAGAACGAGTACGCCGCCTACGTGATTGCCCGCCGGTTCGCCTTCCAGCCCGGTAGCACCGACCCCATCCGCGTCCCAGAGGGGAGCACGGTCACGTTCTACGTTACCAGTCCGGACGTCGTCCACGGGTTCTCGCTGGTCGGGACAAACGTCAATACGATGGTCGTCCCTGGCCAGGTGACGAAGGTCACCGTGGAGTTCGACGAGACCGGGGAGTACGGTGTCGTCTGCCACGAGTACTGTGGCGAAGCCCACCACGAGATGGCCGGGCGGCTCCTCGTCGTCCCGCCTGGAGAGTTCGACCTTCCCGAGGGTCATGACCTTTCGGGGGGTGGTAGCTGATGGCGTTCATTGATGAGTTCCCCTTCGAGGCGAAGCTCACGCGCCACAGCTTCGGGGTCGCCTTTCTCGCGCTCGCGGTCGGCGGCCTGTTTGGGCTGATACAGGCGCTGCACCGGACCGGTGCATTCCGTGGGTTCGTCAGCTCCACAGACTACTACACCGTGCTCACCGGCCACGGCGTGTTGCTAGTGCTGGTGTTCACGACGTTCTTCATCGCTGGCCTGTTCAACTGGAGTGTCGCTCGCAGCCTCGACCGGCCGCTCCACAGCCAGCGGCTGGGACGGGCCTGGTTCTACACGATGCTAGCCGGCACCCTGCTGGCGGCGACGGCCATCCTTGGAGGCTTTTTCGACGAAGTCCCGCTCTCGGCGGACGTGTTATTCACGTTCTATCCGCCGTTGCAGGCCCACCCGTTCTTCTACCTTGGAGCGGCGCTCATAATCGTCGGCTCGTGGATCGCGGGGGCGAACTACTTCCTCACCTACCGCAACTGGCGCGCCGAGAACCCTGACGAGCGTATCCCGCTACAGACGTTCATGGTGCTGACAACGATGTTGCTGTGGTACCTGTCGACGTTGGGCGTCGCCGCTGAGGTGGTGATCTTCCTCATTCCGTGGTCGCTGGGTATCTTTAGCGGCGTTGACCCGCTGCTGTCGCGCACATTGTTCTGGTACTTCGGTCACCCAGTGGTCTACTTCTGGTTGCTGCCGGCATACCTCGTCTGGTACACAGTTCTGCCGAAGCTGTCGGGCGGGCGGCTGTTCTCTGACCCTCTGGCCCGGGTGGTATTCCTCCTGTTTCTGTTGCTGTCGACGCCGACTGGCTTCCACCACCAGTATCTTGACCCCGGCATCCCCGAGGGGTTCAAGACCATCGCGATGACGAACACGATGTTCCTGCTGTTGCCAAGCCTGCTCACCGCGTTCACCGTCGTCGCCAGCATCGAGCACGGCGCCCGCCAATCTGGCGGCGACGGCCTATTCGGTTGGCTCCGGGCGCTCCCTTGGGACGACCCCGCGTTTGCGGGCATCTCGCTGGCAGGGCTGATGTTTGCCGCCGGCGGCTTCTCCGGGATGATCAACGCCGGGATGAACATCAACTACCTCATTCACAACACTCTCTGGGTGCCCGGCCACTTCCATCTCACCGTGGGAACGGCGTTCGCACTGACGGCGATGGCGGCGACCTACTGGCTGTTCCCGCAGGTGTCCGGTAAGCGTCTCCGACTGCGCGGTGCCGCGGTCGCACAGCCGTACGTCTGGTTCCTCGGGATGGTGCTGATGTCCAACGCCATGCACCGCGCCGGGCTCGCCGGGATACCGCGGCGGACCGCAGAGCCCGAGTACGAGGCGTTCGCCTACGACCCGGGCGTCGGCGGTATCGTCGAAATGCGCGTCCAGATCGTGCTCGGGGGGATACTGCTGTTCCTCGGGCTGGTGCTATTCCTGGCGGTGGTGTTTCGCACCTGGATGGCCTCTAGCGATGGCGAGCTACGGGTGACCGGTACCATCCCGCCGGCGCTGTCGGGGCCGGAGAACGGGCCGCGGGTGCTAGATAACCTTCGGCTGTGGACGCTGGTTGCCGTCTCGCTGGTGCTGCTCACCTACAGCCTCCCGCTGGTCAGTATGGTCGCAGACGGACTGCTCAACCCTGGGCTCCCGCCCATCCCTGTGTGACCGTGCCGGACAGTAATCAGCCGGCCGATGGGGGGACGGAACCGCCGGTGCCGGCCGCGGGGCTGCCGTGGTACGTGAAGCTGCTGGTGGTGCTGGCGGCGCTAGCGGTTGCGTTCGTTGTCGCCGTCGACGTGCTGCACTTCGTGGAGTTGTTCTAGTCCTGCCCGAGGTACTGCTCCAGCAGTTTCTCCTCGGCCCGCCGGAGGTGCTTGTGGAACGTAACGTCCGAAATGCCCATTGTCGCCGCCAGCTCCTGGGCCGTGCTCGCTCGCGGCCAGTCGAAGTAACCGCCGTGGTAGGCCGCCTGCAGCGCCGACCGCTGGCGCTCGGTGAGTCTGTCGGGCGCCGGCAGTCCGTCACCGTCCCTTGGCCGTTCGACGGTCCGCTTGGCCAGCAGCTCTAGATCCGGGAACGCCGTCCGTGCCGCACGGAGCGCCCGGCGAAGGTCCGCGGATAAGGGGAGCTCCGTGCACAGCTCCACCCGTCCGTCGGCGGCCGTCGCGCTCACGATGTGGGCGCCGGTGTCAGCGAGCGTGCGGGTCAGCGACGGCCCCGTGACTGTGAGTTCCACGAGCCAGCCGTCCTCGGCCTTGCAGGCGACCCGAGCGCGCTCAACGCCCTCCGTCCCACGGGCGCGTTCGACGGCGCCCGCAGGGTCCTCTCCAGTGACGGTGAGATAGTACAGCTCGCGGTTCTCGGTGCCCCGAACGGCCGCCGACAGCGACAGCTGGGCGTCGGTCTCGGACGCCCGGACCAGCGGTGAACGGTCGTCGCCGCTGGCGAGGGTTAGCTCCACGGCGTCGTCGGCGTCGAGCAGCCGCCTGGTGCGGGTGGCGGCAACGGCGTAGCCGACCGTCGTCCCCAGCTCCCGGAGGCTGGTGCACTCGTACTCCCCGATGCAGCGGGACCCCTCCGCGCGGACACACAGCACGCCGTGAGTAACGCCGTTGTAGCAAAGCGCCACGAACGCCTGTCTCCGGGGGCGATTCTGGTCGTCGTCCTGGACCAGTTCCACCTCCCCGCTCCGCGCGGCCCGAACCGCCGGTTGGACGCCGTTACCGTCGGCCGACGCCGGTTCCGGCAGGGAGTCGACGCCACTGGCGGCCCGCGGGGTCACCTCCCCGGCGGCCGCGTCATAACCGCCGATCCAGGCGGCGACGTATAGCCCGGTGTCGGCGAGGCGGTCACAGACCGCCTGCTCAATCTCCTCGCGGGTGCGGGCGCGCAACAGCGCCTGGCTCACCGCCCAGACGGCGGCGTTCACACGGTTTAGCCGGTCGAGTAGGTCACTTTGGCGCTGTATCTCCTGCTCGCGGCGCTTGCGCTCCGTGATGTCCGCGTTCACTGCGACGAACCGCTGGACGGTCCCCTCCTCGTCGGTGATCGGCGCGATTGTCTGGTGGACATGATACGGCTGGCCGTCCTTGCGCTCGTTGACGATGTCTCCCTCCCACACCTCGCCCTCAAGGATGGTGTCCCATACCTCCGCGTAGAACTCCTCGTCGTGGTGGCCAGACTGTAGGATTCGGGGGTTCTGGCCGACTGCCTCCGCCCGACTGAAGCCGGTCGTCTCCTCGAAGGTGGGGTTGACGTACTCGATGGTTCCGTCACGGTCAGTGATGTAGATGGAGTGGCCGGACTGCTCGACGGCCTCGACGAACGCCCGGAGGTGGCTGTCGTCCCGCTTGCGCTCCCCGAAGGTCGCCGCCGCCAGCCGCCCGACGAGGTCGCCGCTTTCAACGACCGGTACGCCGGCCCCGCGGGCGCGTTCGGCGGCCGCCCCGTCCTCGGCGTACACCACCGCCGTGAGGTCGTAGCGCTCGGCGACCAGCTCGCACAGCGCGGCGCCATCCCCGTCCGGTAGCTTCGGGGCGACGACGACCGCGTCGGGGTGATGGTCGGTCGCGAGCGCCGTCAGGCAGTCACCGGCGTCGCCCGCTGTCTCCACGCTGATGTCGTGGTCCCCGGCGCCCAGCTGCATCGCCGCAGCCGCCTGCCAGTCCTCGTCTCCCGCCAGCAGCACGCTCAGGGCTCGTGTGGCGGTGTCGGTATCCATCCGGATTCAGTCCGCGAGCGTAACACGGAGCCCCTGATATGTTTACCGGTCTGACGAACCCCCAGACTGGACCACCCGTACCTCCAGGCCCCCTTCCGGGGTCCGCTCGACAGCCACCCGATCGAACGCGGGGGTGAACTCACTGGCGTGGCGGCCGTCCGTGCTGATACGGGTTCGCTCCTTGACCAGCGCCGCCTCCTGGAGGAGCCCCAGCTTCCGGTAGGTCGTCGACAAGGGCAGATCACACGCCTCCGCAAGCCCTTTGGCGGTCATTGGCTCGCCGCTGGCCTCCCGGAGCAGACAGCGGCAGTCCTCGTCCTCCAGGGCCTCCAGCACCAGCTCGGGCACGGGCGCCGGCTCCCCCCGCAGTTGGCGCATCCCCTCGTCGGCGAGGCTAACGTCGGAGGCTCTCACACCATCACCCCCGCTGGCGCCGTCCTCACTGCGCAGTCCGGGCAGGTGTCACCGGCCGAGGGGGTGCTGTTCATACCCGGAGGTCGGCCACCGGGCACATTGAGCACCCCATCTAACTGTCTAACCCCTATTCCGCGGTGGTGAGGTAGACCGCGACCACCGCGAACCCGATGCCCGCCAGCTTCCGGGCGGTGAGCGACTCTTCAAGAAACAACACCCCTACCGCGGAGCTGGTAACCAGAAACATCCCAAAAACCGGCGTCACGACGCTCACCGGCCCCAGCTTCAGCGCCCGGTAGTAGGCGATGATTCCCACCGACAGCGCGATACCGGCCGCGAGTATGTACGGCCCGGCAGAGGAGGTGACCGCCGCGCGCATGTCCTCCCCCTGGGCGAGCACAATCCCCAGCGCGACGACGACCAGTATCGCGTTCGTCACCAGCGCGACGAGCGTGCTGTTGAGGTCGCGAGTAGCGACCCTGACTAGCGGCGGCACCAGCGAGTACGCGATCAGCGCGAGCACCGCCCACGGGAGATATCTCATCTCCTCGGCCCGCGTGCGCCGCCGTCCTGACGTTTTCGGAAGCGGGGGACCGCTACCCTCAACAGCGGCGCCCACTGAGGAGGCGTATGCAGAGTCCCAACCGGATGGCGACCGAGCTCGTCGATGAGGCCATCGACTTCGCGGACGAACTCGCAATCGACGTCCACGAGCTCGACAACGAGGCGACGGTGCTTGACTTCGGTGTTGACGCTGTCGGCGGCGTGGAGGCAGGGCTGTTGCTCGCGGAGATACAGACCGCCGGCCTCGCGACCGTTACGGCCGAACTCGGGGAGCTGGCGGGCACCCCCCGGACGGAGGTGACCCTCACCACCGACCACCCGGCGCTGTCGTTGCTCTGCTCGGCGAAGGCCGGGTGGGAGCTGTCCACAGACGGCTTCGAAGGGCTCGGCAGTGGCCCCGCCCGCGCGCTGGTCGCCGAGGAGGCGGAGTTCGCCCAATTGGGCTACCGTGACGAGTTCGACTTCGCCGTGCTGGCCGTCGAAAGCGACGAACTGCCGGGTGAGGCGGTTGCCGAGCAGGTCGCTCGGATGACCGGCGTCGAGACGGGCGCCGTCTTCCTGCCCGCGTTCGCAACCGCCAGCCTTGCCGGCAGCGTCACGATGGCAGCCCGGGCGGCGGAGCTGGCTGTTTTCAGGGCCTTCGAGCTCGGCTATGATCCCCGCGACCTGCTGAGCGTCACCTCGCGGGCTCCGGTCGCGCCCGTGGCCGGCGACGAGGAGACCGCCATCGCCCGCACGAATGACGCCATCGCCTACGGCGGCCGAGTCCACGTCACCGTGAACACGGATGACGACTGTCTGGAGGAACTCGCTTCGGCGGCGACGGACCGACATGGTACCCCGTTCGCGGAAATCTTCGAGACCGTGGACTGGCAGCTCCACGAGCTGGACGAGTCCGTATTCGCGCCAGCGCAGGTGACCGTGGACGTGGTTGGCGGCCCCATCTACACCGTCGGCGAGACGGACGAGTCGCTGGTTGCGTCGTCGTTCGGGGGGCAGTGAGGTACAAGCCGGTCCCCGAGCCGCGGGACGTCGCCTTCCTCCGGGCGGCCCGGGACGCTGTGGGCATCGTCCCCGGCTCCGAGGAGGACTGCTGCTCGCGGGTGACCCTGGAGACGGCCGTGACCTCCCGTGATTGTGCTCGGGAGGTGATCACCTTCCTCCAGGCGCTCGGCCTGATCGAGGAGCGCGATGGCCGGTTCCGCGCGACTCGCGAGGAGGCTGACCGCGAGACCCTCGCAGCCCGGTTCCGTGAGCAAGTGTACCTAGCGGAGGAGTGTCTCGCCGCGCTCGGGTCCGGGGACGTCACCCCACGGGCCGTCGCCGAATCGATCGACGGGCCGCCCGCCTGGGAGCGCGCCCGCGGCACCGACCCCGAGGGCGAGCAGGTTGAGCGGGTCGAGCGGCTGCTGGGATGGGCAGCGGCCCTGGGTCTCGCCGAGCGAGAGGACGGTCGCTACCGGACGGTCTAAGCCCGTCCGGACCGTGAAGACGGCCATGGGGCGCGTCGCAGCGGTGCTGTTCGACCTCGACGACACTCTCTGTACCTACCGCCGGAACCCAGGCGAGGTTCTCCAGGTCGCCGCCGAACGGGTGGGGATCGAGCAGCCGTTTCCCGTCGAGGCGTACTATCGTCGGTTCGAGGAGTTCGCCGACAGCAGCGAGACCATGGCGGAGCTCCGCGAGCGGTGTTTCGCGGCGCTGGCTGTCGAGCGGGGCCACGACCCCGCTGACGGTCGAGCGCTCGCGCGGGCGTACACTGCCGAGCGGGATCCAACCGCTGTCGAACCACTCCCCGGTGCCCGCGAGGCGGTCGCCCAGCTGGACGAGCGCTACCGGCTCGGGCTCGTGACGAACGGCCTTCGGGACGCCCAGCGAGCGAAGCTAAAGGCCATTGGCTTGGCGGACGCGTTCGACGCGACCGTGTACGCCGGCGAGCCGGATCACGCCGCCAAGCCCGACCCGGCACCGTTCCACACCGCCTGCGAGACACTGGGGGTCGCCCCCGGCGAGACCGTCCACGTTGGGGACTCACCGCCGGATATCGCCGGCGCCGAGGCCGCAGGCCTGCGGTCCGTGCTCGTAACGCGTGGGAACGCCCCCGAAGGGAGACCGGAGCCCACCTACCGGGTCAGCGCGCCAGAGGGGTTAGTGGCGCCGCCATGGGAATGAGCGGCTCGCGAGGGGGCTGGAGCGCCAGGAAGGTTTTTGCCCGGTGGGTCGTTACCACGCCACGATGAGCCCCGACCGGGCCGTGCTTGAGCGCGCCCTCGAGCACGGCGAGGAAGAGGGTGGGAGTGTGGAGTTCAAGGAACGGCTGGCCCGCGAGATCCACCTCGCCGATGGGCGCCTGGAGTCGCTGGCCGCGCAACTGCGCCACCGCGTGCTCTCGGGCGACGGCGAGGCCACCTACGTCGTCGGCGTCACCGACGACGGCGGGCTGGCGGGCATCTCCGCCGACCAATTCTCCGAGTCGATGGACGTGCTGAGCCTGCTCGCCGAGGAGGCCGGCGCCCATATCGATGAGGTCCAGACCTGGGGAGTCGGGGACGACGACGGTATCGTTGGCGTCGCGACGGTCCGCGAGGGGTCGATGCTGGAGGCCGACGACGAGCACATCGTCGTCGGTACAGCCGGCCACGTCGACCACGGGAAGTCCACGCTGGTGGGGTCGCTGGTCACCGGCCAGCCCGACGACGGCCAGGGCGGGACGCGGGGATTTCTCGACGTCCAGCCACACGAGGTCGAACGCGGCCTCTCCGCCGACCTCTCTTACGGCGTCTACGGCTTCGACGACGACGGCCCTGTCCGGATGGACAACCCTCACCGCAAGACCGACCGCGCGGAGGTAGTCGGGAAAGCCGACCGGCTGGTATCGTTCGTGGACACTGTGGGCCACGAGCCGTGGCTCCGCACCACCATCCGTGGGCTGGTAGGCCAGAAGCTCGACTATGGGCTGCTCGTGGTTGCCGCCGACGATGGGCCCACGAAGACCACCCGCGAGCATCTGGGCATTCTGCTGGCGACGGAGCTCCCGACGATCGTCGCCGTCACGAAGACGGACATGGTGAGCGAGGAACGGGTTCGCGAGGTCGAACGCGAGGTCGAGCGGCTGCTCCGGGGCGCCGAGCGAACCCCCCTACGGGTGGTCCGCCACGGCGTGGAGGCGGCCGTCGAGGAGATGGATGAGCAGGTGGTGCCAGTGGTCACCACCAGCGCCGTCACGATGGAGGGGTTGGATACGCTGGACGAACTGTTCAAGCGGCTCCCGAAAACCGGCGACGCCGCGGGGGAGTTCTCGATGTACGTGGACCGCACGTACAAGGTGGCTGGGGTGGGAGCGGTCGCCTCGGGTACCGTCCGCACTGGGCGCGTTGAGGCGGGCGACGAACTGCTCATCGGGCCGATGAGCGACGGCTCCTTCCGCGAGGTGGAGGTGCGCTCCATCGAGATGCACTATCACCGCGTGGACGAGGCGAAGGCCGGACGCATCGTCGGTATCGCGCTGAAGGGCATCCGTGAGCCCGACGTGGAACGCGGGATGGTGCTGCTTCCCCGGGACGCTGATCCCACCGCTATCCGTGAGTTCGAGGCGGAGGTGATGGTGCTTAATCACCCCACCCGCATCACGGACGGCTACGAGCCGGTAGTCCACGTTGAGACAGTGAGCGAGGCCGCCGCTATCTATCCCGAAGACGGCCACCTCCTGCCTGGCGACCAGGGAACCGCCCGGGTCCGGTTCAAATTCCGCCCATACGTCGTTGAGGAGGGTCAGCGGTTCGTGTTCCGCGAAGGCCAGTCCAAGGGTGTCGGCACGGTCACCGACGTGACGCCGCTGTAGTACGACGGGCCTTTTAAGAGCGGGGGACGCCTTCCCCGGTCGTGGAGAACGTCACCGACCGGATACGCAACCCCTTTGGGATGGACCCGCCCTGCGAACGGTTCGTATCGGGGTACGGAGACGCCAACGCCCACTTCCACGCCGTCGGCGATCATCCGGGAGTCCACGGGGGCGCTGCGACGGGAGTTCCGTTTACCAATGTCGCCGGGCGGCGCCTCCAGCGGGCGCTTGTCGACGCGGGCCTGCTCACCAGCATCGGCGACCGCCCTGGCGTCGAGCGGACCTTTCTCTCATATTTGCACGGCTGTGTTGCCGACGGTGAGCCCACCCCGGCGGAATACACGGAAATGGAGCGGTACTTCGACGCCGAGCTCCGGGCCATCGCCGCTCACGTCCTGTTGCCGGTCGGGGAGCGCGCTACCAGACACGTCTTACGGACCTACACCGCCGAGGACTCGACCGTTGACCTAGAGCCGCTCTACTACACGGAGCTGCGCGGCGGCGGCTGGCTGGTGCTTCCGGTGCGGGAGCCGTCGGAGTGGGACGAGGAAGAGGCCGACCGGCTGGTCGGGGCATTGAGGGAGCTCCAGCGAACTGACTACCGCCGGGAGTCGGACCTGGGACGGTTTCTCGCTGGCGAGGACTCGTATTTCGTGCGCTAGCCCAGCGGGAGATACACCGCCGCCATTACGAGCGCGGCGATCACGATTGACAGCATCGTTATTCACACTGACTGGCGGACGTCCGTTCGCCGGGCCTCGCGGCTGGTCAGCTTCCCGCTGTCGTCGCCGGCGTCGTACCGGCCAAGCAGGGAGAACCGAACGCAGAAAGTGGTCACTGCTTGGACGGCCCACTCAAGGGCCAGCGCTAGCGGGACGAACACTCCCGCCAATAGCGCCGACGGGACCTCCAGCAGCGCGCAGACGGCCACATAGGCGATTGCCGGGACGCCGGCAAGCGCGGCCTACACGTACTACTGGAAGCGCTCGCCGGGTCGATGTTGTAGACCCCGGGCTCGTACTGCGCACTCACGGCCAAGACGTGGAGCCTGGGAGGTACATCCCGGCTGTCGTCACTGCCAGTCCGACACCCCGAGCACGACGTCACACTCCGGACAGGTCCAGACTTTGGGGGCGCTGGCCGCTGGCGCCTGCTCCAGTTTCCGTGCCCACTCGCTAAGGTCCGATTCGCACTGCGGACACAGTGTCATGAGACTCGCTAACGAACGGCAGGACTTGTAGGTTCCGTTGCCCCGACCGGAGCGCCGGTCAGCCAGTCACCACTCCATCCCGCCGTTGATGCCGATCACCTGGCCGGTCATGTATGAGGAGTCCTCGCTAGCGATAAACCGCACCATCCCGCAGACGTCGTCGACGCTGGCGAACCGCCCTAGAGGGATGCGCTGGATGATCTTCTCCTGGACCCGCTCGGGAACGTCCTCCAGCATGTCCGTCCGTGTGAATCCCGGGGCGACGCAGTTGGCAGTTGACCCGGAAGAGGCCATCTCCAGGGCGACCGTCCGGGTAAAGCCGAACAGCCCGGACTTCGTCGTAGCATAGTTGGCCTGGCCGTAGTTGCCCTGCTGGCCGACGACACTTGAGATGTTGATCAGCCGGCCCTCCGGCGCCTCGCACAGCTCCTCAAAGAACTGCTTCGTGCAGTTGAACACCCCGCCGAGATTCACCTCGATGACGCGGTCCCAGTCCTCGCGGGTCATGTTCTCTAACTTCCGGTCGACCGTGAGCCCGGCGTTGTTCACCAGTACATCCGCTCCACCAAATGCCTCGGCAGTCCGCTTGTGCATCTCCGCGACATCATCCATCTCGCTCACGTCGGCTTGGACCGCGATGGCCCGGCCGCCGGAATCTGTGGACTCAATGCGGTCGACGACGTCGTGAGCCTTGGCCTCCGAGCTGCGGTAGTTGACGACGACATCGGCGCCGCAGTCGCCCAATTCGATAGCGATACCCCGACCGATTCCCCGGGATGCGCCGGTGATGACGCAGGTCCGGTCGGACAGTGTGTAACTCATTGTTGGTGCTGACACGCCGTAGCACGCCGTGCTACCGTCTCTCAAGCCAGGGGGAGCAAAAGGGTTGTCTTCCTTGCCGTCTGGGACCGACAGTTGTTTTAGGCTCGCCTAAACAGTCTGTGGTGATGAGAGCGGACACATGTGTGGTGGTGCCGACGGTGCGGAACCCCGACTGCGTGCGGGCATACGTCGCGAACGCTCGCGAGCACGGCCACGAAGACCGGCTGTTCTTTTTGTTGGTCACCGAGGAGTTCTGTAACACCGACCGGATGGAGCGGATGCTCGACGATCTCGGGGTTCCAGGGGCCGTCGTGGACGGTCCCGCCCGCGAGGAGTGGCTCCGTGAGCAGGGAGTTGAGGAGTTCACGCACCTGATCCCCGCTGCGAGCCACGCACAGACATCCTTCGGTCTGCTGTATCTCTGGGCGAAGGGGTTTGATTACGGTGTGTTCCTCGACGATGACACCGCGCCCCACGACACGGACTTCTTCGGACGCCACTACGACAACCTCGCCCGCACGGGGGAGGTCACCCACGTCCGCAGTGACGAGCGATGGGTGAACGTGCTGTACCAGAACCACGCCGAACACGGCCTCTATCCGCGGGGCTACCCCTACTCCGCGATGGACGAGACGGTCGAGACGGCGACTGAAACCGTCGACCGGGTGGTCGCCTCCCAGGGGCTGTGGACGAACGTGCCGGACCTTGACGCGGTCCGCATCCTGATGGATGGCGACCTGCAGGGCCAGGCCACGACCCTCACAACTCGCCAGGACTACGACGGGGAGTTCGTCGCCGCCCCGGGGCAGTATCTCACCATCTGCTCGATGAACCTCGCCTTCCGCCGGGAGGTGGTGCCCGCCTTCTACCAGCTCCCGATGGACGACAACGAGTGGGGGGTCGGCCGGTTCGACGACATCTGGAGCGGCGTGTTCCTCAAGCGCGCGGCCGACCTGCTCGGGGACAGCGTGCTGACGGGCTACCCGCTGTGCGAGCACAACAAGGCCCCCCGGTCGACGTTCGACGACCTCGCCAGCGAGGCGCCGGCCCTGGAGCTCAACGAGCACGTCTGGCGGATCGTCGACGATGTTGGCGACGGCGCGGACAGCTATGCCGAGGCCGCCGCCGCGATGGCGGAGGCGCTGGTCCGGGCGGGTGACCGCGACTACCGCAATGCCGCGTTCCTCGAACTCGTCGGGGAGTACACCCTCGACTGGCTGGACTGCCTCGACCGGCTGGCGGCGCTGCCGGCCGGCAGGTCGGCCGCGGCCGCCGACGACTGAGGACGCCATCCGGGCTCTCCCCCGCTACAGCGCCTCGTCGACGTGGTCGGCCGCCTTGAGCGCGAGTGCCGCGATGGTGAGCGTCGGGTTCATCGCCCCGCCGGTGACGAACACGCTGCTGCCGGCGATCCAGAGGTTCTCCAGGTCGTGGGTGCGCAGCCGGGGCGAGACGACGCTCCCGGACGGATCGGTCCCCATCCGGGTCGTCCCCATGTGGTGGTAGGCCGGCCCGGTCTCTCCGGGACCGACCTGCCAAGTGATCTCTGCGCCGAGCTCCTCGAGGATCGCCTCCTGGATACGGTTGGCCCGCCGGATCCCCCGCCGCGTCGCGTCGTCGACCCGCCAGTGGATCTCCGGCACCGGGTTGCCGTGGTCGTCCGTCCGGGAGGGGTCCAGGGCGACGTAGCTGTCCTTCTGGGGGCGCTGGCCGACGAGCCCGCCCATCGCGATGCTGTTCCCGTAGGCCGACCGGAGCGACCCGAGCAGCTCGTCGCCCCAGCTCTCTCCGTC
>CAZLOO010000004.1:0-230 GCA_964561055.1 uncultured Halobacteriales archaeon | reverse complement strand
GGCCGGCGTAGTTGAGGAACTCCAGCTTCACCGGCGGGAGCTCTGACCGGTCCTCGTCCATCGCGGGGATGCCCCCCTCAGTCCCCGCCGTGGGGTCGTCGTAGAACTGGTGGGTGCCGCTGGTGAGGAAGCCGACGTGGTTCTGCCTGGTTCGTTCCTCAAGCACGCCGCCGGTGCCCGCGAACAGATGGTCCATAAAGTACTGCCCGACGAGGCCGCTGGAGTTGGCG
>CAZLOO010000003.1:0-27895 GCA_964561055.1 uncultured Halobacteriales archaeon | reverse complement strand
GCCGAGCAGGGTGGCCGATGACCACCCACGCCGTCATCGGGACGGGTTACTGGGGGACCAACCACGTCCGGGTGGCCGCCGAACTCGCCGCAGACGGAGAGGTTGACGACCTGCTCCTATGCGATGTCGCCGATGAGCGGGTGGCGGACCTGGCCGGGAGCTACGGCGTGGAGTACGTCACCGATCACGCCACGCTCGCCGAGCGTGGCGTCGACACCGCCGTCGTCGCCACCCCGTCGGTCAGCCACTATGACATCGCGACGGACCTGCTGCGGGCGGGCGTGGACCTGCTGGTGGAGAAGCCACTGGCGGTCACCAGCGAAAACGCCTGGGAGATGGTCGAGACCGCCCGCGAGCACGGCCGCACGCTCGGAGTGGGCCATATCTTCCGGTTCCACCCGGCGCTGAACGAGCTCCGGCGGCGCGTCGAGCGCGGGGAGCTCGGCCGGCTAAAATACCTCTCGACGAACCGCTACGCGTTCCGCGAGCCCAGGGCTGAGACGGGGGCGCTGTACTCGCTGGCGGTTCACGACCTCGACATCTACACGATGCTCCTGGGGCGGCGCCCGGACACGCTGTACTGCCGGCTGGACCGGCACCTCCGGTCGGACGTAGACGAGACGGCGTCGCTGGTGTTGGGGTACGAACAGCCCGACGCCACCGGCGTCATCGAGGAGTCCTGGCAGGTACCTGCGTTCGGCAAGCGCCGGGACCTGGTGGCGGTAGGGACCGAACGGGCGGCGTATATCGACTACCTGGCTGACACGGAACTGCAGCTATTCGACGCGAAGGTGGTGCGGGAGGGCGACCGACTCCGCGCACGCGACGAGGGCTCGACTAGCTACGAGGTGGAGGGGTACGAGCCGCTGAAAGCGGAGGTCCAGGACTTCCTCGGGGCGGTCCGGGAGGGCCGCGAGCCGGGCGCTCCCGGCCGGATCGGCGCCGAGACCGTGGAGCTCCTGGAGCACGCCGAGGCCTCCGATCGGCGCAGGGAGACGGTGCGGCTGGACTAAAACCGCTCGTATCCCTCCTTCGTGAGGTAGAGCTTCTCCCCGTTCAGCACCGTCCACGCCGGCTCGTGGGGCGGGAAGTCGAGCGCCCGAACCCGGTCGTACAGCTCCACCTCGCGGTCAGGGTCGCTCAGCTCCTCGAGGGGAATCGCCTTTTTGCCCTCAAGACTCGTTTTCGGATAGAAGTACCGCTCGCCCTCGAACCGCTCTTGGGGGGTGCGCATCTCGTGGACCGCGGCCGAGATGATGTCCGGCAGCCGCTGCTCGAACAGGGTGACTGACTCCTCGCGCACTTTCTCGTACAGCGAACGGGCAGTGTCGCCCTCCGTGATAGTGGCGAAACGCCGGTCGACGACATCTCCGGCGTCGACCTCCGGCGCCATGAAGTGCAGGGTCGTCCCGTGTTTCCAATGGTCGTCCTCGCGGGCGTTCATGATGGAGTGGCTGAACACGTTCGACCCCCGATAGCGAGGTAGCTCCGCCTGATGGAGGTTCAGGGCTCCCTCGGTTGGATGATCTAGCAGGGCCTCGCCGAGGATGTTCGGGTAGTACACTGACAGCAGCCAGTCGAACTCGTAGTCGAACAGCGACTCCTCTTTGGGGATAGTGAGCACGTCGTATCCCAGCGAGCGCGCGGTATCGTTCACCGAGCCGTCCCACCAGTTGTCCGTACCGGCGGGGTAGGTGACCACCGCCTCGACGGTGGCGTCAGGATGGTCGTGGAGCCGCTGGAGGCAGGCCTCGCCGAGTGGATGACTGCCGAGGAATGCGAACGTCACCATGCAAGGCGGGTCGCCGGCGGGCGAATAAAGCCTGCCGAAACGACGGGGCAAGCGGGCTCCGACACGCTTTACCGGCCGCTCGCCGCAGTCGCCGCATGGACGAACTCGACGCCGTTTCCCCGCTCGACGGGCGCTACGCCCGCTATACGCGGCCGCTATCGCCCTACGTCAGCGAGGCGGCGCTGATATCTGCTCGCGTCGAGGTGGAGGTGGAGTACCTCATCGCGCTGGCCGACCTGGAGGCGACGCCGCTGTCTGTAGAGGGAGACCGCGCGGCCCTGCGGGACTGCTACGAGTCGTTCGACAGCGAGGACGCCGCGCTAGTCAAGCGAATAGAGACGGAGGGCCACGCCGGCCGGCCGGCGACCAACCACGACGTGAAGGCAGTCGAGTACTTCCTACGCGATCGGTTCCCCGAGTACGCCCCGTGGTTCCACTTCGGGCTCACCAGCGAGGACGTCACAAACCTCGCCTACCGCCTCAACCTGCAGCGCGCGCTGTCGGAGGTGCTTGTGCCGGCCATCACGGAATTGCGGGACACCCTCGCCGAAATGGCCCGGGAGCATCGGGAACTCCCGATGCTATCGCGCACCCATGGCCAGCCGGCTACCCCGACCACCTTCGGCAAGGAGATGGCAGTGTACGCCGCCCGACTGGGTCGGGACCTCGGGCGGGTGCGTAGCGCCGACCTCGCGGGAAAGTTGGCCGGCGCCTCGGGCAACTACGCCGCCCACCAGGCCGCCTACCCGGACGTGGACTGGCGCGGGTTCGCTCGCGCGTTCGTCACCTCGCTGGATCTCGCGCACGTCGAGCCGACGACACAGGTCAACCCCGCCGACGATCTCGCGGCGCTGTTCGACGCCCTCAGGAGAGTAAACAGCACCCTGATCGATCTCGACCGGGACGCCTGGCTGTACGTGAGTCAGCGCTACCTCGGCCAGAAGGCAACGGAAGGCGAGACCGGCTCCAGTACGATGCCCCACAAGGTCAACCCTATCGACTTCGAGAACAGCGAGGGGAACCTCTCGAAGGCAAACGCCGACCTGACCTTCCTCGCGGACTACCTGACGACCTCCCGGCTCCAGCGGGATCTCTCGGACTCGACGGTAAAACGCACTGTCGGCACCACGCTGGCGCACTGTCTCATCGGTTATCGGAAAACCGCGGCGGGTCTGGGGAAGGTCGCGCCCAACGAGCAGGTGATGCGCGAGGACCTGGCGGAGAACCCGGCGGTCATCGGGGAGGCCGTCCAGACCATCCTCCGGCGAGAGGGCCACGCTGACGCTTACGAGCGTGTGAAGGAGGCCACCCGCGGCCGGGAAGTGACGATGGAAGACTTCCACGGGATGATTGAGGACCTCGATGTCGAGGAGTCCATCCGGGAGGAGCTACTAGCGCTCACCCCGGCAGGGTACACCGGGCTGGCGTCGGAGCTGGCCGACGTGGAATAGGCTACAGCCCGCCGGCACCCTCGCCGGCGAACTCCCGCCAGTGACGCACCCCCCAGTAGCCTAGACCCGTCCCGATCAGCCCCGCGGCGATGAAGTACAGTATCAGCGTCGGGTCGAACACCTCCGCCGGGTTGGCGACGGCGTAGAACATCCCTTCTCCGGCCAGCGACGCCAGCAGGAACACGCTGGCGCCGACCCCCGCGGCGGTGACCAGTATCTCCCGGCCATCCCGGCGGCGCCGCTCGACGAGAATGAGCGTGCCGACAAAGGAGCCGGCCATCAGCAGCACGTACACCGGGAGCCGGCGACCCAGCCCGGGGGAGAGCCCACTCACCAGCGCCAGCACGCCCACGAACGACGCCGTTAGCAGCAGCGTACACGCCGTCACCAGCGCACCCACCCGCGCAAGGGACTCCCCTCGGTCCATACCGGCGGCTCGGCTGGCCCCGAAAAAAGTTCACCGGCACGCCGCTCCCGGTCGTTTCAAGACCCCGCCCGACGACCCCGCCGGTATGCGGCTGGCCCTCGTCGCGGAGCGCAGTTGCCGATGGCCCGAGGGCAAGCCACGCGAGCGCGAGCGGCTCCGGTGGCTGGCCGAACGGCTGAGCGATCGTGGCCACGAAGTCCAGCTGTTCTGTACCCAGTTCTGGGACGGCTACGAGCGCCGGCTCCGGTCGCGGGGAGTCACCTATCGCGCGGTGACAGTCGCCCCCGCCCGTGGGACGTTCGGCGCGCGGCTGGGGGCGATGCTCGCGCGCTACCGGCCGGCTGCGGTCCATGCCCGTCCGACGCCGCCGGCAGCGCTGGCCGGCGCCCGTGCCGGCGCGACAGCGGCCCGCTGTCCGCTGGTCGTGGAATGGACCGGCCACGAGCAGCCGGGCGTGTTCGAGGGCAGTATCGCCCGCCGCGCGGTTCGGACCGCCGACCGAACGCTAGTCCCCTCGGGGCTGGTCGGGACGCTCGTTCGCGAACTCGGGGTTCCGGAGGGCACCGTCAAGCAGGTGCCCCACGCCATCGACCCGTCGCTGATACGAGCGACCGAGCCCCGCAACGGCGCTGACGTCGTGTACGCGGGCACCCTTGACGAGGCAGCCAACGTTGAGGATCTCCTGCTGGCGCTGGCGGAGCTTCGCACCCGAGGCTGGAGTGCGCAGGTCATCGGCACCGGCCCCCGGCGGGAGCGCTACGAGGAGTTGGCCGCCGAGTACCGCATCGAGGACCGAGTCGAGTTCGTCGGCAACCTCCCCCGTGAGGAGCGCATCGCCCGTCTTCGGGACTCCCACGCGTTCGTCCAGACCCGCTTGGAGGAGCCGTTCGCGACGGAGCTGTTATGGGCGCTGGCGTGCGGCTGTGTCGGTATCGTTGAGTACCAGGCCGGCTCCAGCGCCCACGAGCTAGTCTCCGGTACCGGCCGCGGAGTGCGGGTCACCACGCCCGAGGAGCTTAGCGACGCCCTGTTCGAGGCCGCCGACCGGCCGCGGCGGGACTATGACCCCGCCTTCGAGCGCTACGGTTGGGGGAACGTGCTCGAGCGATACCTATCGGCGTACGGTGTCGTTTGAGAGGCAGCTCGGTCGACATGTCTCGCGGGACGGGACGCAAGCTTCGCGGGGTCACTCCTTCACTGCCCGGAACACAAGTGTCGGGGGTACCTTTGCGAACAGTTCCGGCTCCTGGCCACCGTGCTTGCGGTAGTACTCAGGGTCCCGGCTACCCGGTTCGAGTAACTCCTCGACGGCGAAGCCCGCCTCAAAGAGTGCCTCGTGGTAATCACCGACACGTCGATGGAACTCGATCACCTCCATCCCGAGGTCGGCGACGGTCGTCCGCTCCGGACCGACCTCGAAGTAGCTCCCTGTCGGCTCGTGGCTCTCCGGGTCGAACAGTCGGGCAAACGGGTGTGGCACCGAGAAGACGAGAGTACCGCCGTCACGGAGCACGCGGCAGGCCTCTCCGAGGCACGCCTGCAGATTCTCGACCAGCTGGAACACGTACGCTGAGAACGCGATGTCGAAGCTGTAATCGGCGAACGGCAGGCGGGTCACGTCCCCGACCACGAAGTCGGCCTCAACCCCGTAGTGGTCGGGGAGCCGCGATGCGTGGCGCACCTGCTCAGAAGAGAAGTCGACACCCGTGACGCTCCCGGCGCCGTGTCGGGCGAACCCGACGCTGGCCTGGCCGCCGCCACAGCCCAGTTCGACCACGTCGGTCCCCTCGATTTGGGGGAACGGGTCGAGCCGCCGGTCTTCCGGGTAGCCCGCCCCGTAGTGGACGGTCGCCGGTGGCAGCTCATCGGACTGGTCAGGCGTCCAGATCGCCTGGAACTCGTCGCTCCACTCGTTCCACTGCTCCCGGGAGTCGTCCACGTGACGGCCAAGCGTATCGGCCGACAAACAGCTTTGGAACTAGTGAGTGACAGGTAGGCACCCACTCAAGACAGGAGCGACGATACTCCTTTAACCGTGTGAAAACTTCCCGAATACCGGACAAGGGGAACAAAGCCGCCTGTCACGCGGGAAGACTCAGACCGAATCCGGGTCGTTCACCGCCATCGCCGTCCGCACGGCCCGGACGTTCTCCGGGACGTCGTGGACCCGGACGATGTCGGCGCCACGGTCCGCGGCCAGCGCCGTCGCCGCGATGGTGGCCGCGGGCGCGTCGCCGGGGTCGCTGCCGACGAGTTCGAACATCGACTTGTGGGAGTGGCCGATCATGACCGGACAGCCCAGCGCCCGGAGCTCCCCGAGCCGGTCGATGAGCTCGAAGTTCTCGTGGCGGGACTTCCCGAACCCCAACCCGGGGTCGACCACCACCCGTGAGCGGTCGAGCCCGGCTTTCTCCGCCAGCAGCACGCGCTCTGCGAGCTCCTCGATGACGTCCTCAACGACGTCGTCGTACTCCGTCTCGGCGTCCGGGTCGACGGGGGCGTTGATGCTGTGCATCACCACCGTTGGCACGTCCTGCTCAGCGATGAGCCGACGCATTGCAGGGTCCTCCAGTCCGGAGACGTCGTTGACGATATCCGCCCCGGCGTCCAGTGCTGCCTCCGCGACCGGAGCCTTCCGCGTGTCGACAGATATCATCGCATCCAAGTCCGATAGCGCCTCGACGATGGGGACGACACGCCGCTTTTCCTCCTCGACGGGGACCGGCTCCGCGCCCGGCCGGGTGGACTCCCCGCCGACGTCGAGGATGTCCACGCCCGCCTCTACCATCCGCTCAGCGCGCTCGCGGGCCGCGTCAAGGGTGTTGTACTTCCCGCCGTCGTGGAAGGAGTCCGGCGTCACGTTGAGCACGCCCATCACCGCCGTCCCGTCGGTCCACGGGAAGCCCGCGGCCGTGTCCGTCCCGCTGTCGGTTCGCTCGGCAAGCGCTGATCGGAGGTCGCGGGCGAGCTCCGGTAGGCCATGGGGGCCCGTCTCGATGCGGCCCAGCAGCGAGCGGTGCTGGGCGACGGTGCCCATCAACAGGACGTCAACGTACTCCGTGCGGTCGGCCACATCAGCCACGGCACATGAGCCCCCGAGCGCGTGCATCTCCCCCTCAAGGATGTCCGCCTGTCGGGGGCGCACCCGGGTGTGTAGCGCTCGAAAGGCGCCATGGGGGGCGAACCGGTCGGCGGTGTCCGGGGCGGCGTCGGCGTCGGTCAGCGCCGCTCGGGCCTCCTCGGTCGAATCCAGCCGCTTGGGAACCGGTCGACGGGTCCAGCGCTCGCGGGCCTCGGCGACGACCGACAGCGACCCGCAGACGAGCACACAGTCGTCCGGACCGGCCGCCGACAGCGCGTCGTCGACAGCACCCGGCACGTCCGTCCCGCGGTGGACCGCACCCGACTCCGGCTCGAACAGCCGCGCCAGCACCGCCGGCACTTCCGCGCGGTCCGTGTCCGCCCGGCAGAGGTACGCGTGGTCCGGTGCCGGCAGCGCCTCGGCCATCCCGGCGTGGTCCTTATCGCTCATCGCGCCGAACACGAGATACAGGTTATCGTAGTCGAACTCAGCGAGCGTCGCCGCCGCCGAGGCACAGCTCCCGGGGTTGTGGGCGCCGTCGAGCACCACCAGTGGGTCGCGTCCTATCACCTCGAATCGGCCCGGCCAGCCCGCTCCCTGAAGACCCCGGACCAGCGTCCGCTCGTCCACGTCCGCCACCTGGCGAGCCAGCGCCGCCGCTACCCCGGCGTTGAGCGCCTGATGGGCGCCGAGCATGGGAATGCGCGTCTCCACGGTCCAGCCCATCCCGGACAGTTCGATACGGCTGTCCAGGCCGTCACGACCGCCGTAGCGGGCCAGCACGTCCGCGTCCTCCGCGCCGACGGTGAGCAGGTCGCCGGCCTCCTCGCTGACCGCCGCCAGCGCATCGCCAGTCGTCGCGGTCACGAGCGGCTGGTCGGCGGCGACGGCGGCCTTATCGCGGGCGATCTTCTCGACAGTGTCGCCTAGCATGTCCGTGTGCTCCAAGGAGACGCTGGTGACGGCACTCGCGACCGGGTCGACAACGCTGGTGGCGTCGTAGCGCCCGCCAATACCCACTTCTAGAACTGCGACATCGACGTCCTGGCGCTCGAACGCCCACAGCGCCAGCGCGGTCGTCGTCTCGAAGAACGTCGGCGACTCTCCTCGGGCGGCGGCCTCGGTGATGTACTCCTCGCAGGCCGCGACGAACTCGCTGACGGTGCCCTTGGTCACTTTGCGGCCGTCGATGCGGATTCGCTCGCGGATGTCAGTCAGGTGGGGCGAGGTGTACAGCCCCACGTCCAAGCCGGCCTCCCGGAGTACCCGCTCCAGCATCCGGGCGGTACTGCCCTTCCCGTTCGACCCCGCTATCTGGACGCAGTCGACTGCCTCCTGAGGGTCACCCAGATGGGAGAGCAGCGCCCGGGTCGGCTCGATACCCTCCCCCGAGGGATACCGGCGCAGGTCGAAGAGAGTGTTCGCGGCGTCGTAGTACTCCATGCGGTCACGTTCCACGCGGCCCGCTTAGGACTGTCGGACTCCGGAACCACCGGCCTGAGCCGCTCTGACCTGGCGTCAGGCCGGGTCTCGCTCGCCGTCCTGGTCGCGCTCCCAGGTCGAGGTGTCCTCGCCGACCGCCCCCACGTTGATGTCCGTGGCGGTCGCCGCCGGCTCCTCGGCAACGACTGCCCGCAGTTCCCGCTCGAACTCCCGCTCGGTCAGGTCGCCATCCACATACCGGCGCTTCAGCGCCGCCACCCGTTCCTCGATACTCGGCTCCGGCGGGGCGAGCGTCTCGGAGAGCCCCACTGCCGCCAGCCGGTCGCTGTACCGCTCGACGCGAGCGACGGCGTCGGCAGCACGCCGGCTGCGAGGAACGGAGAGTCGCCGGCCAACGCTCATGGCGAGGCCGATCGCCGACAGGAGGAACGTGGCGACAAGCACCGCCGTCGCTAGCGCCGCCGGAATAACGGCCCCGAGTAGAGCGTCGACGCCGCTCCCGCCAGGGACGATGGCCGCCACCGTCAGCACCCCGATGTAGCCGACCACGCCAACCAGCAGCCCGATCGACAGCACCAGCCCAGCCAGCGACCCCGCCAGCAGCCGGTCGTCGAGCAGTCCCATGATCGGGGTGAGTCCCCCGCCGCGCATGTACCTGACGGACGGACAGCCGCCAAAGGCTGATGTGCGGGACGACGCCAGCCGTGGCCGTGAACGCCACCTGGTCCCCGAGGGTGCTCCTGAGCCTGCTGGTGGTGCTGGTCGCGGCGCTCGTCGTCGAGGTGGGCGGGTCACCGGTCAGCTGGCTCGTCGCCGCCGCCGCGGTGCTCGCAGTGGTCGTGCGGGCCGCTGTCGCCGCCACGGAGCCGGCCGCGGACGACGCCGGCGACCACGGAACCTCCTGACGGTCCGGCACAAGAGCCATTCGCTCTCCCCGTCGGTTACGGGTATGGAGGCCGTCAACGAGGCCGACCTGGAGTGGAGCGACACCGAACGCGGGGAGACCGCCTTCCGCAGGAAGAAGCTCGCCGCCGCGGCCGGCGGCGACCGGCTGGGCTGCAGCCTCTACGAGCTCCCGCCCGGGGGCCGCTCCTGGCCGTTCCACTACCACACCGCCAACGAGGAGGCGGTGTACGTGCTCGCCGGGGAGGGACGGCTCCGGACGGGGAACGGTGAGCACACCCTGGCGGCCGGCGACTACGTCGCCCTCCCCGCCGGCGAGGAGGGCGCCCACCGGGTCGTCAACGACGGCGACGCGCCGCTGCGCTACCTGGCGGTGTCCACGATGACCGAGCCGGACGTCACCGTCTACCCGGACTCGGAGAAATTCGGCGTGTTCGTCGGCGCCCCGCCCGGAGGGGAGGGCGAGCGGGACCTGGCAGGGTACTACCCGGTCGACGCGGACGTGGACTACTGGGAAGGCGAGCCCTAATCGTGCCGGAACGCCCGCTGGCCGGTAAGACACATCGCCAGCCCGCGCTCGTTGCAGGCGGCGATCACCTCGTCGTCGTTCACCGAGCCGCCGGGCTGGACGACCGCCTCCACGCCATAGTCGGCCGCGGCCTCCACGCCGTCCGGGAACGGGAAGAAGGCGTCCGAGGCCATCACCGTCCCCTCGGGCCCCTTCCCCTCGGCGTGCTCGGCGGCCTTCGTCCCCGCCAGCCGCACGGCGTCGACGCGTGACATCTGGCCGGCGCCGATACCGACGGTCTCCGTGCCGTCGGCCAGCAGGACGGCGTTTGACTTCACGTGCTTGATCGTCCGCCAGGCGAACAGCATCGTCTCCACCTGCGTGTCCGTCGGCTCGCGCTCGGTGACGACCTCCAAGTCCTCCCGGGTGACGTCCCGCAGGTCCCGCTCCTGGACGAGCCGGCCGCCCACCAGCGGCTTTTCCGTGTACGGTTGGACGGCGCCGTCCATAGAACCGACGTCGAGCAGCCGCAGGTCCTCCTCCTCGCGGAGCGTCGCCAGCGCGTCGTCGGTGTAGCCGGGGGCGACAATGACCTCTTTGTAGGAGTCGACGACCGCCGCGGCAGTTGCCGCGTCACAGGGCCGGTTTAGCGCCACCACGCCCCCGAACGCGCTCATCGGGTCGGTCGCCAGCGCCCGCTCGTAGGCCGCGGCCAGCGAGCCCGCGGTCGCACAGCCCGCGGGGTTGGTGTGCTTGATCACCGCCGCCCCCGGCTCATTGAACTCCGCGGCCAGCCCCAGCGCCGCGGCGGCGTCGTTATAGTTGTTGTAGCTGAGCGCCTTCGCCCCCTCGTTGCGCTGGGGCGCCGCGACCACCGACGGCTCCTCGCAGGTTGGATCGGCGTACAGTGCCGCCGACTGGTGGGGGTTCTCCCCGTAGCGCAGCTCCCGGACGCGGTCGTCCGAGACGAACCGCCGGGTCGGGAATTCCCCGTCGTTCTCCTCGAACCGGACAACCGGATCGTCGCCGAACCCCTCGATTGTCGCCCGTCCTTCCGCAAGCGCGGCGACCGCACGGGGGTATGCCCGGAACTCCGCCTCGTGGAGGACACGCTCCTTCAGGTCGGCGGGCGTGTCGTCATCGCGTACCGGTACTGGCTCTTGTGCCAGTATCGGGCCGCCGTCCACCTCCTCCGTGACGACGTGGACCGTCGCCCCCGTCACCCGGACGCCCGCCGCGAGGGCGTCTTCGTGGGCGGTGCGACCCGGGAACGCCGGTAGCAGCGACGGGTGGACGTTCAGCGTCGGCGGGGCCCCTTCCAGGTACGTTCGGCCGAGCACCCGCATGTAGCCGTCCAGGCAGACGTAGTCGACGTCATACTTCTCGAGCGCGTCAAGCAGCCGGCGCTCGTTTTTCGCGCGGGACTCGTCACCGCGGGGCTCGACAACCTCGGTCGGAACGTCCCGCTCGCGGGCGCCCGTCAGCGCTGGTGCCTCGGGGTCATCGGTCAGGACCACGTCGAGGGTTGCGCCGCCGGGATCGCGGTCGGCGATGTTCAGGAGGTTCCGGCCGCGGTTGCCAGCCAGGCCCGCCAGTTGCATGATCGGTATCCCTCCGGGAACTCGTATAGGGCTGTCGCTCGCGGACCGTCACCCTCAGGAGCCGGGCACGCGATCAGCAACCATGGATACTGCACTCGTCATCGGCGGATCGCGGTTCATCGGCCGCCACACCGTCGAGGAACTGCTCGGGGCTGGGTACGACGTGACCCTGTTCAACCGGGGGAACCACGCCAACCCGTTCGACGACCGGGTTGACCACCTCGAGGGAGACCGCACGGACGATGAGGCGCTCCGCCGCGCCCATGGGGCCGTCGACCCAGACCTCGTCATCGACTGCGTGGCCTATTACCCGCGGGACGTCCGCGCCGCGACCCGCGTCTTTGCCGACGCCGGGGCGTACGTGTACATCTCCTCGGGAGCAGCGTACGCCGAGGACCGTGTCCCTAAGCGCGAAGGGGAGGCACGGCTCCACGACTGCACGGACAAGCAGGCCGTCGACCAGTCGATGGCCACCTACGGCCCCCGGAAGGCCGAGGGCGACCGGGTCGTCGCGGCCGCTGCCGACGAGGGCGTTCGGGCGATGAGCGTCCGCCCGCCGGTCGTGTACGGGCAGTGGGACTACACGGAGCGGTTCGACTATTGGATCGACCGGGTGGACAACAACGACCGCGTGGTTGTCCCGGATGGGGCGCTGTGGCATCTCGTATACGCAGGTGATGTCGCCAGCGCGCTTCGGATCGTCGGGGAGGACGGCGAGGCGGGCGAGGCGTACAACGTCGCCGACGGCCACGCTCCGCCGCTGACGGAGTGGGTGAAGCTCATCGCGGCGGCCTGTGACACTGAGATCGAGGCCGTCACCGCCGGCCCGCGGGAGCTCGCCGCCGCGGATATCGAGCCGGACGCGTTCCCGCTGTACGCCGACTACCCGCACCTGCTGTCGACCGCGAAGCTCCGCGATCTTGGCTGGCGGCCCACCCAACACGAGGAAGTCCTGGCCGCCACCGTCACCGAGCACCGCGACTCCGACCGGACCGGCCGCGATAACGGTCCGGACCGCGAGGCCGAACGGCGCGTACTCGGCGTGCTCGACACCCTATAACCGGAGAGAGAGGAACCGTTTTAGGCGAGCGCACTCAGGCGGTGATATGTTCGACAAGCGCGCGTGGATCCGGCTCCCGCGCAACGTCGTCGTCGGCCACGGCACCCTCGAGCTGACGGGGGAGGCCGTCGCCGAACTCCACCTCGGCGGCGTCCCGCTGATTGTCACCTCGCCGACGCCGCGCAAAATAGCCGCCGAGCGGGTCGCCGAGCAGTTCGACGGCACCCCCGCAATGGTCACCGTAGAGCAGGCTTCCTTCGCCGCCGTCCAGCGGGTCATCAGGCGCGCTCGCTCGGAGGACGCAGGCTTCCTCATCGGCGTCGGCGGAGGGAAGGCCATCGACATCGCGAAGATGGCCGCCGACGAGCTGGGACTCGGGTTCGTCAGCGTCCCGACCGCCGCCAGCCACGACGGTATTGTCTCCGGGCGCGGCTCCGTCCCGGAGGGCGACAGCCGCCACTCCGTCGCCGCAGAGCCGCCGATGGCAGTGGTCGCCGATACCGGTATCATCGCGGACGCGCCCTGGCGGCTGACCACCGCGGGCTGTGCTGATATCATCTCCAATTACACCGCCGTCCGGGACTGGGAGCTCGCGAAACGGCTGAAGAACGTGGAGTACTCCGAGTACGCCGGCGCGCTCAGCCGGATGACCGCCGAGATGCTGGTGGACAACGCCGACTCGATCAAGCAGGGCCTCGAGGAGTCAGCCTGGATCGTCGTAAAGGCGCTGGTCTCCTCTGGTGTGGCGATGTCAATCGCTGGCTCCTCGCGGCCCGCCAGCGGGGCCGAACATCTCATCAGCCACCAGCTCGACCGCATCGCTCCCGGGACGGCGCTGCACGGCCACCAGGTCGGGGTCGCCTCTATCGTGACGGAGTACCTCCACAGCGGCGACGGCGGCCAGTTCCGGGAGGTCCGGGCGGCGCTGGATAGCATCGGCGCCCCGACGACCGCCGTGGAGCTGGGCCACGACCCAGAGGACTTCATCCTCGCAATGACGACCGCCAACGAGATCCGCGACCGCTACACCATCCTCGGCAACGGGGTATCGGAGGCCGCCGCCCGGGAAGCAGCCACCGTCACGGGCGTCATCTGAGTCCAGTTGGACGGCGGTCTGAGGAGTGTGTGCCGTTGCCGGATTGATTCACTGTCACGCTGATGGCTTCTGTCCACTGGCTCCTACGGATGAGAGTCGTCTGTTCAAATTCGTATAATCTGATTGATTATAATCAAGATGTCCGCGTCTTCGAGAAGTTCCACGAACGCGTCCGGGCACATGACCGGGAGAGGAGACTTCCGGGGCCTGACCCGGGAGGGGGTGGACCCGGACGTGCGCGCCGGAATCTGCAGCGGGGGGCGACGAGCAGGCGGCCGAGGAGATT
The DNA here is from genome assembly GCA_964561055.1 of uncultured Halobacteriales archaeon. GTDB lineage: Archaea > Halobacteriota > Halobacteria > Halobacteriales > Haloarculaceae > CAZLOO01. Next base: position 14,246 of record CAZLOO010000003.1, on the reverse strand, counting down.
CGGGAGGCGGTCGGACGTAAGCGTGAGGACGGTCGGAAGTCCCACGAGGAGCTCCGGTAGTGGTTTGAATGATACTAGATACGTTGTCCCTGCGCGATCTCAAGGGTGGGGACGAGGACGCCTTCGGGCGAGCGGTGACAGTGTATCAACAGACAACCGTCTAGCGGGTGACAATGTCCTCGGTGTGGGAGCTACACTATAGGGCATCGTACATCAAGTTGGAGGAGGAACGTCGACGGGGCGGAACCCGTGTTGATGTACCCGCCGGTGGCGCTTGACGAGGAGACAGCTCCGGGGGTGCGCCAGGCTGCTGGCGGCTGGGACCGTCGTGAAGGGGATGACAGCGAAGATGGACTGATCGGGTGGTGGCGGGCCGGTTCGACGAACCTGTTCTCACGGATGACGGCAGGGACTTCGGCACACCCGATGTCGACTACGAGACGTGCTGCTCGTCTCGCGACGACCCCTCTGGCGAGGTCGGGATGTCTCTCCGCCGTGACGTCCGGCCTAGACAACCGTTTACAGGGTGGGGCAATCAGCCGCGGGGATCGATATCGGGCGTCCGTGTCATCACAGCGAGTTGCGGATCTTCTCAAAAAAGCCCTTTTCCACGCTGATCTCCTCGCCGCCGGCCTCGGCGAACGCCTCTAGCGCCTCCCGCTGCTCGCTGTTTAGCGACTCCGGCACGACCACCTGCACCCGGACGTACATGTCGCCGCTTCCGCGCGAGCGGAGATGGGGCATCCCCTTCCCCCGGAGGCGGAACGTCTCGCCGGATTGGGTGCCCGCGGGCACCTCGAAGCTGGCCTGGCCGTCGAGGGTAGGCACCTCAACCTCGTCGCCGAAGGTAGCCTGCGGGAAGGAGATCGGAAGCTGGTAAATCAGGTCGTCGCCGTCGCGCTCGAATTCCTCGTGGTCGGCGACCCGTATCTCGATCAGCAGGTCGCCGTTCGGGCCGCCGTTCTCGCCGGGCGCGCCTTCCCGGTCCATCCGAAGGGTTTGGCCGTCCCGGATGCCTGCCGGTATCTCGACGGTGAGGGTTGCCTCGTTGCGCACTCGCCCCTCTCCGTTGCAGTCCGGGCAGGTCTCCGAGTAGAGGGTTCCCTCACCCTCGCACTCCCGACAGGTCTGTGTCTGCTGGACGCGACCGAGCGGCGTCTGCTGAACGCGGGTCTGTTGGCCGCGCCCTTCGCAGGCCGGGCAGGTGCGGGCGTCGGCGTCCGGCGGGTGGCCGCTGCCGTCGCAGGTAGGACATCGCTCCGGTCGAGTGACTGTCATCTGCTTTTCGACGCCCTTGTAGGCCTCCTCGAGGTCGATGCGCAGGGAGGTCTGGAGGTCACGCCCCTGCCGGGGGCCGTTCTCCCGGCGGCCGCGCTGCCCGCCGCCGCCGAAGAACTGCTCGAAAATGTCGTTCAAGTCGCCGAACCCCTCGCCGCCGAAGCCGCCGCCGAACGGGTCTCCGCCGGCGCCGCCGCCCATCCCGCCGGAGCCGGGATCGGCGCCCTGCTTGCGGGCCTGCTCGAACCGTTCGTGGCCCATCCTGTCGTACGCCTCGCGGGCCTGCTCGTCGGTGAGCACCTCCTTCGCGCGCTTCACCTTCTTGAACTTCTCCTCGGCGTTCGGGTCGTCGCTTACGTCTGGGTGATACTCCCGTGCTTTCTTCCGGTAGGCCTCTTTTATCTCGTCCTCTGAGGCGTCACGGGACACCCCCAGCGCCTCGTAGAAGTCCTCGCTCATTCGCTTGTACGCCTGTTGGAGGTTCCGACACTTCAAAAGACCGGGTGCGCGTGGCCTTAGTGGTGGGCCCCTACCGGCCAGCGGATGACACCACCGTCCCACATCCACGAGGCCTAACTGGGCGCGCCTCCAACGCGGGGTATGGACACGGAGGGACGGCTCGCGCCGGAGACCGCCGATGCGGCCCGGGCCGACTTCGACTCGCTTGGACCGGTCGCGCAGACAGTGGTCCGGGAGACGGCGAAGGCGATGGAGTTCGACGCCGATGAGTACGACCGTCGGGTCACGGGTGAGGTGGTCGCCACCGCCCGGGAGGCGCTGTTCGCCGCCATGCTGGAGGTACGGGTCGGGAGCCGCGAGGAGTTCGACAGCTGGCGCGAGGGGTTCGACGGCGAGGTGGCGGTGCTCGGCAGCGACAACGTCGAGCGGGTCGCCTGGCACACCGTTCCGTTTGCCGATGCCGCGGTGGCGACGACGTTCCATGAAAAGCGCGATGCCGCCGTCGGCACGCTCCGCCGGCAGGCGTTCGGCCGCCACTACCGGGAGGTCGTATGCGACGGGTAACCCGCAACGTAATCCTGGCGATACTCGCCGTGGGGGCGCTGTTGCTTGCGCTGGGGGTGCTCCCAGGCTTCCTGCGCAGCGGCGACCCGTACTACGTCACCGCCACGCCGATCGAGGACACTCCCGCTGTCGTCGTCAACGCAACTGACCTTTCCGAGCGGCGGTTCCCCTACACCACCGCGGCCATCGCCAACGGGGAGTCGGAAGCGTACTACCGTGGGCCCGTCGGATTTAAAGAGGCGTTCACTCACTCACCGTTCGACGAGTTCGACGCGCTGGCGGTGCGCTCCGGCGGCGCCGTCGAGGGGAACGTCGCCTACGTCACCCACGAGGGACAGGCCTATCGTCTGGAGGTGGTCCAGCGTGGCGGATGAGAATCACACAGACCTTCCGGAGGGGTGGCGGTTCGTCGAGTCCGTCGCGGAATATGACACCGGCTGGTACACTGGGGGGTACGACCGTTTGGAACAGCCGGATGGAACGGAGAAAAACTACTACTGGGCTGCACTCCCGCCGGCGGTAGTCGTCACCGCCCGGGACGGCGACGAACTGGTGATGATCCGTCAGTACCGGCCGGCCATCCGGCGCTACTGTTTGGAGCACGTCGCCGGTATCGTCGAGCAGGAGGACGCTGAGGGCGGCTTCGACCAGCAAGAGGGGGTACCGGACGCCGCCTACGAGTCGGCCGCCGCCCGGGAACTCCGCGAGGAGGCCGGCTTCAGGCCCGGAGAGACGCGGCTGCTGGCCGAGGTGTGGTGCTCGACAGGCGTGCTCCGGCACCGCCGCGGGCACGTGTTCGCGACGGACCTCCAGCCCGCCGAGCGGCGCCTTGACACCAACGAGTTCATTAACGTGACCCGTGTCCCCGTCGGGGATGCGTTCGAGCGCGCAACGGCGGCCCCGGCCAACGACGCCACGATGGAGGGCGTGCTACTGGCCGAGCGCGAGGGACTCCTATAGCTTATTAGCCGCGCACCGCTCCCCGCAGTATGGAGGAGATAACGGCGGCCGAACTCCGCGAGCGTCTCGAGGAGGACGGTCTCCGGGTCATCGATATTCGTGGGGAGTCATCCTTCGCCCGCCAGCATATTCCTGGCAGCGAGAACGTGCCGTTCCCGGAGCTCCCGGACCGCATCGAGGAGTTCGACGGCGCCGAACAGGTAGTGACGGTGTGCCCCATCGGCGAGTCCAGCATCCAGGCCGCCCGACTCATCGAGTCCTACGAGGGTATCGAGGGCGACGTGGCCAGCCTCGCCGGCGGCATCGAGGGGTGGGGGTACGAGACGGAGAGCGGTATCAACAGAGACACCGACGAGGGGGCCGAAGCGCCGTTCTGAGAAGCGAGAAGTTTTGTGGGAAATCGCCCGCAGCGACCACAAGGATGGGATAATCAAGCCGGTCGCAGTCGCCAGCAGCAAGAGCGACATGGACAAGATTACCAGCACGCTCGCGCTGAGGGCGGCGCTGGCCAACGACCACGACGTCACGGTCGTCAACGCGAGACGGGAATATCGACCCTCCCCTTTTCCACGCTGAATCCACGGGCTCCGACCAGACGCTGCACGACGTGCTTGCCGACAGCGTCCCAACTATAACGGCCATCTCCAACCGCGTTGGAATGCGGGTGGTGCCGTATGGCACCTCGCTGGCGAGGGTTGACGACGGCGATCCCGACCGCCCCCGGGGACGCGGTCGCCAACCTCGTGGCGGACGCCGACGTGCTGTTACTGGACTCCTCGGCCGCGCTCGACCTGTCGGGTCGGCGAACCCCTGCTCGTCCGTACCCCGAAGTCGGTGCCGACCAAGCCCTGTCGGAGCGGGACCGGCTGGCTGGACGTACGAGCGGGCGACGCCGGCGCCGTCGCCGACCGCTTCCAACGCCGTCATCCCGGACACGCCCTGGGATGGGCCAGACGGTTCTTAAGAACGGCCAGTTGGTCCACTCGCGGGGGGCTCCGGAGGTCGGCAGCCTGCTGGCGGACTCCTCAACCGCGGAATCACCGGCTACGCGGTCGCCAAGCCGGGCGAAAGCCTGCTGCTCGACGTCGATAGAAAGAACTTTTTTACTCCTGAGGACGGCGTGCTGGCGGCGTTGCACAGCGGCCAGGACGAGGGCGGCCCGCCGGCGCTGACAGCGTTCGGTGGCGACCCCTGCCGCACGGACTGTCACGAACTAGCGCGCTGGGCGTTGTCGGCGGTCAACGGGGCTGCGGAGCCCTGGATTCTGCCAGGGCTGCCCGCTGAGCGGCTCGCTGGCGACCCGTCGCTGGCCGAGCGCACCCGCGAGCAGGCGCCGTCCGGGCGACTGGAGGCTGACGCCATGGGCGCAATCGAGGCTTTCCTGAAGGGCGAGGAGCGGATCGAGCGCATCGAACGGAAGGGAGGCGAGGGGGCCAGCGGCACGCCCGTGAGTGGGGCCTGGACGACCAATTGAGGTAGCTCAGGCCGCAGCCTCGGCGGGCGCTTCGAACAGCCGCTCGCCGCAGTCCTGGCAGGACACCGCCATCACCTCGTACTCGCGACAGCACGACTCCACCGTCTCCTGGGCCGGAACGACGGCGCCGCCGCAGGTAGGACAAGTCTCTACGAAGATGCGGAGCCCACGAACGAGGGTGCCTTGCTCGGCCGGGGACAGCCCCTCCCAGCCGTCGACCCACTCCGGGAGTGCTCGGGCGGCCGCCAGGTCCGCGACTAGCGCCCCCCGGGACTCCCACTGACCGACGAACTGGTCGTCGACCGACGCCGCCAGCGCGTTACCGTAGTCGTCAAAACGAACCTCACCTTCCATGTCGAGTGCCTCCACCAGCGCCTCGCGCTGGGCGTCCTCGCCGCTGACGGCGTCGATGGCGTCCTCCCAGCGGCGCCGGAACGTCGGGTCGAGACAGACGTCGTCCACGTCCTCGCAGGGCTGAATGACGCCGGCGCCCGCCAGCAGGCGCTCGGGATTGATCTCGGCGGCGTCGTCTGGGCGGGCGCCCTCGTCGGTAGCGAGGCCGCTCGACTCCTCCGGTGCCTTGTCGAACAGCGCCAGCAGCCAGTCCGGGAAGTACCGCTTGGTGAGCGTCGGAGTGCCGGGCACGAGGTATCCACGGAGCCAGATGCTCGCAGCCGAGATCACGAGCACCGCGAGCGCCGGCACCCAGGCCAGCGGCCCGACCAGCACCAGCCAGCCGTAGCCGACGGCCCCGCTCAGCGCCAGTGCAATGACCGCGTTCGCCAGCGTACAGGGAACACACCGGTTCTCGCCGGTGTACTCGGGCTGTCGCACTCGCTCGATTAACGTCATACTACCATGTTCGCGGCGAGGAGAATATATCTGCTGCCGGGCCGTCAGCACGACACAGCCACTCAGCTCCGGTGATGGCGCGGCCACTTCGGCAGCGCCCAGTGGGACAGGCCGGCACCGGCCAGCCCGAGCAGCAGGCCGCCGGCGCCGAGTACGCTAGCGGTCCCCGCTGTCGGGCACCGTCTGGCCAGTGAGTACCTCCATTGCCGTTGTCTTGCCCGCCCCGCTCGCATCGAGCAGATCGTACAGCGCGCCGCGCTCGATTCCCAGATCCAGCCCGTCCAGCGCCGTCACCGCCCCGTACTTCTTGCGGAGCCCCTCGGCCCAGATGGCAGCTATCGAGAGAACTGCGAGTCGGCCCGGCGTAACATCGATGCCAGCCCGACAACTGTTAGTGCCAGCACCCGACGAGCCGGGCATGGAGCCCAAGCGTGTTATCGTCGATACGGACACCGCGGGGGACGACACACAAGCGCTGCTGTACGCCTGTCTCAGCGATCGTCTCGCGGTTGAGATGGTCACAATCGTCGCCGGCAACGTCCCGTTCGACTACGAGGTGGAGAACGCAAAGTACACCCTCCAGCTGACGGAGTCGACTGACATCCCCGTCTACGAGGGAGCCCGCTCCCCGCTGGTGAAGGAGTTCGATCACGCGGAGTACGTCCATGGCGAGGGGGGCCTTGGCGGCGAACTATTCCCGGACACCGGCATCGACAGCGCGGCGGGGTTCGGCCCGACCGCAATCGTCGAGCAGGCCCGGGCGGAGCCGGGGGAGCTTAGCCTGCTATGTATCGGTCCTCTCACGAACGTCGCGCTGGCGCTGGCCGAGGAACCCGATCTCCCACAACTGCTCGACGAGGTGTGGGTGATGGGCGGGTCAGCCAACCACCTCGGGAACGTCACCCCCGCGGCGGAGTACAACTTCTGGGTGGACCCGGAGGCCGCACGGCGGGTGATGGAGGTGTTCGAGACGACGCTGATTGACTGGGGGCTCTGCCTGCGTGACTCCGTGCTGGGTCCCGAGGAATTCGAGCGGGTCGCGGGAATGGAGTCGGAGCTTGCGACCTTCTTCGAGACGGTAACCGGTACCGTTCGAGAGTTCACCCGCGAGACACAGGGCGTGGACGGCACCACCCAGCCTGACTCGCTGACCGCCGCCTGCATGGCCCACCCCGACCTGGTGGAGGACTCGGGCCGCTACCACGTGGCCGTCGACGAGCGCGAGGGTCTCACCCGTGGCTACAGCGCTGTCGACGTCGACGGCGTCACCGACGGCGAGGCCCGGACACGGGTTGTCGAGTCCGTCAACAGCGCAGCGTTCAGGGAGTCGCTGCTGTCGATGCTGGAGTCGCGGGACCCGGATGCACCGCTCCAGTGAACCGACTCAGACGCGGCCGTCTCCGACGGGCGTACCAAGGGTTCTCTCCCCGGTCGACTTCGTGGAGAGAGTTCTGATGGAGTCATCCGCCGGCTCACCGGACTCAGACCCGCCGGAGTCATCGGATGACTCGCTGGCGTCGCTTGCGCGCCCGTTATCAGTGGGCCTCTCAGCGACCATCGAATCCTCGGCGAGACGCCCGGTCTGGAGTTCGCTCTCCTCGATTAGTTCCTCCTCGATGACCGCCGGCGGCTCGCCGGTAGCCGACACCGACAGGGAGGCGCGCTCGCTGTCGGCATACAGTACGACGGTGGCGCCATCGGCCTCGGCGAGTACGACCGCGACCGCTCAACGGTGATGGCCGCCGATCGGCTGAGCGTACTCGACCCGTACTTCGACCTCAAGCAGTGCCGGAAGTACTCCTGGCCGCGCTACTAGCTCGTGCTCGGAAGAGGGCTGGCCTGCTGTTTGCGCTTGTTGGCGGCCTCGGCCTCCCAATCCTTGGGGCCCCCGACCGGGCCCTGCTGGCGGCGCTGCTCGCTCACCGTCCTCGTGACCGCGGTCATTTACCGAGCCACGGAGGAAGGATCGGCCGTCTCCAGCGGTTCCCTTCCCCGGAGCCGTAACGGACGATGTTGGTGACTGACTACAGCGATTGGCCACCGGCGCCGGAGGCCTCCGCGCTCCCGTCGCTCGTTCCTGGCAACTCCGCCGCACAGGCCCGGCAGTAGCTGTAGCTGCCGTCGTTCTCGGCGCCACAGTCGGGGCAGTCAACCGGTTCCCCGCTCTCCGAGGACGACTCATTGAGCCGCCGGGCCAGCGCCAGCGTCACCGCTACGTTCAGCGCCGCAAGCACCGCCAGCGCCCCGTACGACCAGGCTCCGCCCGGCAGCGCTTCCACCAGCATAGCCGGAAATTGGCGCCGCGTGCTCTAAAATCCCGCGACGAGCCCTTTTACTGTAGGCCGTCCCTTCTGTGGGTATGAGCGACGACGGCCTCGTCGGGCGCCCTCTTCAGCGCCGCGAGGACGACATCCTCCTGACCGGTGACGCCCGCTACACCGCCGACATCGACGCGCCGAACGCCGCCCACCTCGCGTTCGTCCGCAGCCAGTACGGCCATGCCCGGATAGCCGATATCGACCCCGCACCTGCCCGCGAGGACGGCGTGATTGCCGTGCTGACACAGTCCGACATCGCCGGCGAGGAGACGCCGATGGTGCTGCCGGTCAACGCCGGCGTCCTGGATGTCAACCTGCCGGGTCACCCGGTGCTGGCCCGTGAGCGGGTACGCTACCAGGGCCAGCCGGTGGCCGCGGTGCTTGCAGAGGACCCTTACGCGGCACGCGACGCCGCGGGTGCCGTCGGGGTGAGCTATGACTCACTCCCGGCGGTAACCGACCCCGAGGAGGCTCGCGAGGGTGACGCCCCGACGCTGTTCGACGCCGCTCCGGACAATGTCGTTGTGACCGGCGAGCAGGGGGATGCGTCGGCGACGGAGCGGGCGTTCGCCGAGGCCGACCGGATCATCGAACTGTCGCTGCGCAACCAGCGGCTGATCCCTAACGCAATGGAGCCGCGGGCAGCGCTGGCCCGTCCAGACGGCGAGGGGGTGCGCGTGGAGATGTCCAGCCAGGCGCCCCACCGCCACCGCTCGAAGCTGGCGACCACGCTCGGACTCCCCGAGCGTCGGATCCGAGTGGTCGCGCCGGAGGTCGGAGGCGGCTTCGGCCACAAGGGTCACCATTACCCCGGGGAGGCCACCGTCGCCCGGGCGGCGATGCTCCTTGACCGGCCGGTCCGGTTCGTCGCCACCCGGACCGGCAACTACCTCGCCGGCACCCACGGCCGTGACCACCACACGGAGGCAGCGCTGGCGGTCGACGACGACGGCGTCATCCAGGGGCTGCGTGCCCGGACGCTGGCCAACGCTGGCGGCTACGTCCTCGGCTCTGGGCCGGCGCTGGCGGTCGCCTATGGCCGCCTGCTCGCCGGCCAGTACCGGCTGCCGGCGGTCCACTGTCGGACGGAGGCGGTGCTCACTACCACCGCGCCGGTCCACGCCTACCGGGGAGCGGGCCGGCCGGAGGCCATCTACGTCCTCGAGCGGCTGGTGGATCGGGCCGCGACCGAGGTCGGCATCGACCCTGCGGCCCTCAGACGGCGGAACCTCCTCAAGCCGGGGACGTTCCCGTACGAGACCCCCACAGGGGTGGTCTACGACAGCGGAGACTACGAGAAGGCGCTCGACGCGGCATTGGAGGCGGTCGGCTACGAGCGACTGCGCGAGCGCCAGCAGCAGGCCCGCCAGGAGGGCCGCTACCTCGGGGTTGGGTTGTCCTGCTACGTTGAGTCTACCGGCGAGGGGTTCGAGAGCGGCGTCGTCCGGGTTCATCCGGACGGCGGCGTGACGGTGTACGCCGGCACCCACTCTCACGGCCAGGGTCATGGGACGACGTACGCACAGATCGTCGCCGACGAGTTGGGCGTGCCGATGGAGGAAATCGAGGTCGTCGAGGGCGACACCGAACGGGTGCCACCCGGCACCGGCACGTTCGGCAGCCGGAGCACCGTCGTTGGAGGGAACGCCGTCGCCGAGAGCGCACGCAAGACCGCCCACAGGGCCCGAAAACTCGCCGCTGATCGGCTAGAGGCCGCCCCTGAAGATCTCCGCATCGAGGACGGGTCCGTCCACGTCGCCGGAGCGCCCGGCCGGTCGGTGCCGTTCGCGACAGTCGCAGCTGCCGCCTACGGCGACGACCGCCCGGCGGGCACTCCGCCTGGCTTGGAGGCGACAACGTTCTACGAGCCGGAGGGGACCGCCTACACGTTCGGCTGTCACGCTGCCGTCGTCGAGGTCGATCCCGAGAGCGGCGGCGTGACCGTCGAGCGCTACGTGGCGGTTGACGACTGCGGCACCCGAATCAACCCTCGCATCGTGGAGGGGCAGGTCCACGGCGGCGTCGCCCAGGGCATCGGCCAAGCACTGTACGAGGGCGCGCAGTACGACGCCAGCGGCAACCTTGCCACAGGGTCGATGCAGGACTACGCCGTTCCGAATAGCGTCCAACTGCCGGCGATGGAGACCGATAGCACGACAACGCCCAGCCCGCACAACCCGCTGGGCGTGAAAGGTATTGGCGAGGCCGGTACCATCGCCGCGCCGCCGGCGGTAGTCAACGCCGTCGTCGATGCTTTAGAGCCGTTCGGCATCGAGCATATCGACATGCCCGTCACCGCCGAACGGGTCTGGCGGGCGACCAACTAACCGCAGGAGGGACCGCCCGTTCGCCGCGCGTCGGACGATTCACACAAGACTCATTACGGATGGCACGCCCCGTTGCGATGGAGGATGGGAGTCACACTCCCTCTGGGTCGGGCGTCGGGCCCGAACCCTTCGAGCAGGATGTCGCCAGCCGGCGGCGCGTGACGGGGGGACCTGCTCCATCGCTCCGTTTCCGTTCTCCCGCAGTACATTCAATACTGTCCGTCCCTACGATAGCGGCGTGCAGACGAACGAACTCATCAATACGGCCGCCGCCGACTATCTGCTGGAGACGGGGAGCCTCCGCTACCGGTTCGTCGAGGTGGACGACACGACACTCGCGCCGGTCAAGCCCAGCGGGGCCCCCATCCCCGAAGGGGAGGTCGGCTGGCCGCTCGCCGACACCGTCGAGTGGCTGGAAAACCGCGGCGTCGAGGTCATCGAACTGGACGCCGTCGACTCTACCGACTCCTGACTGCGAGCAGCGCCACCGCCGTCAAAAGCGCCGTGACCCTGCCAGACCGTCGGAGGTGGTCGTCGTTGGAGTGGTCGTCGTGGAGTCCGTCGGGGCGGTCGTCGTCCGGGTAGCCCCTGTCGTGGTCGTCGGCGTGGGGGTCTCGGTCGTGATCGCCGTCGTCACCGTGGTCGTCCGGTTCACCGTCGTCGGCGTATCGGTCGTCGTGATCGGCGCCGTGACGCTCCCGGGATGCTCACGGCGAGCAGCCACGCCTGGCTGGCCCCTCGGCTGTGAGCGTGTCGGCGATGACAACGCTGTCGTTTGCGGCGAGCGTCGTCCCGCCAATCATCGCCGCCGCGACCGCTAACGGTCGTCGCCCGGAGCACCGAGCGCATAGGGAGGACGTGTACGCCAAGAGAAAGTAGCATTCCTGCCGATGGAACCCGTCCGTTAGGGCGGGTCGATGTCGGTTCGGTCCAGCCGGTCGGCCAGTAGGTCAGCGTCCAGCAGCGTCACCGGCCGGCCGGCGGCGGCCTCGTGGACCGCGTCCGGGAACCCCTCGGGACGGACGAGCACGGCCGTCTCGGCGCCGTTTATTTCCTTTGCTCGCTCCAGCAAGTCCACCGTCGCCGCGGAGACGGAGCGTCCCCCCCGAACGCACAGCACTCTCGTTGAGGAACGTAACAGTCCGGAGTCCCGAGCGAGGAAGTCCACCCCGTCCTCGGCCGTCGGGCCGGCACGCTCAACGTCGTATCCCTCGGCCTCGTACAGAGCAACAACGGCCTCCTCCAAGTCCGTCGGCTCCAAATCAAGTAGGTGGGCCGCCTCCCAGCCCGGTCCCTCCGACCCGCTACCGAACACGGCGTCGAACAGCCCACCGTCGTCCTCCTCCCTGTCCATCTAATGATATGTTCTCGTGATGAACAAATACCTCCGCCGTTGGCGGCAACTTGTGCCGCTTGTCGCCGGGGCGCCGCCGTCGGAAGGGTTAATCCGGGTCCCTGTCGTGGGAGTCAGTAATGGGCTCCGTCGCCAGTTTCGGGAGCATCAACGTCGACCGTGTGGCGTACCTTGACAGGGAGACGATAGACGGTCTCGCCGCCCGCTACGACTGGTTCCCCGCCCCGGGGGAGACGCGCCGTGTCGAGCAGGTGCCCGAATCCATCGAGAGCCACGTCGACAGGACGTTCCTCGGCGGGAAGGGTGCCAACCAGGCCGTCGCGGCCGCCCAGGCCGACGCCGACAGCGATCTCTACGGGATGGTGGGCGAGGACGCAAACGAGTTCGACGTCCTCCCGTCGCTAGCCGCCTATGGCGTCGACACCAGTGCCGTCGAGAGCGCCGACGTTCCCACCGGCACCGCATACGTGTTCGTCGACGAGGCAGGGGAGAACTACATCGCAGTCGTCGGAGGCGCCAACGCCGCTGTCGGCGCCGACTACGTCCACCGCACCGTCGGCGCGCTTCGATCGGTCGACTGTCTGCTAGTACAGAACGAGCTACCGACCCAGACCCTGGAGACACTGTTCGATGCGCTCGACGGTGCCGGTGGGCCACTAGTGGCGTTCGTCCCGGCGCCCGTCGACGGCGCGGCGGGCCTGCTCGAGCACGACTGTATCAGTCTGGTGATCGCAAACGAAACGGAGGCAGCGGCGCTGGACGACCGGCTGTCGGGGATCGATGCGGCCGTCGTCCGTACCCGAGGGCCGGACCCGGTGGTGGTCGACCCGGGCGGCCCGTTCGAGGGCGAGCGGTTCACCGTTACCCCGCCGCCAGCCGATCCCGTGGACACTACCGGGGCCGGTGACGTGTTCGCGGGCTATTTGACCGCGGAACTGGCTGAAGGGCGGGCCCTGCGCCCAGCGCTCGATTGTGCCTGTGCGGCCGCCGCCCACTCCACCAAGCACGAGGGCGTCCAGCGGGCGACCCCTGCGCGCGAGGCCGTCGCTGAGTGCGGAAAGTGACACCGTCTTCGGGTTTATTACTCTACAGCACGTTGAGTGCACAATGCCAGATGAGCCTCCAGAAAGCGACCTGACCGGCGATCACGGCGGCTACCGCGCCGTTCGCGCGGTCGCTGCTGGCGCGGTCGGACTGCTGTTACAGTTCGGCGTGCTGTCGGTCGCACAGTCGATAGGGCTGTTCGGGCCCGACGTGCTCGGCCGGTTGGCGTCGCCCGTCGGCGGCGGCACGGTCGCCGGCGCGACCGTTTTCGTCGCCGCCGGCCTCGTCGTTTGGCCAGCGGTGTTCGCTCCATTCGCCCGGCGGCTGGATCGCGGACCACTGGTCGGCGGGTTGGCCTTCGGCCTGCTGCTGTGGCCCGTGTTCACCGTCCTTTTCGCCCCCACTGGGGCGTCGGGCGCGGACCTCGCGCTGTACGCGCTGTTCGGGCTGGTTGCCCACGCGCTGTACGGCTTCGGCATCGGCGTCGTGGTGGCGCTGCTCGGCCCCGACCCGGACACCGCGCGCCGGGCGTTGGGACAGCTGTTCGCCGCTCCCTCGTCGCCGGCGTCCCCCTCGGGGACTGAGCCGACTGGGATGACAGACGATGGGGCGAGCGACCCGGGCGCCCGGGCCGCGGCGGCCACCGCCGGCGCAGATGCCGCGAGCACCACCGCCGACACCAGTACTGAAACAACCACTGGCGCAGATACCGCGAGCACCACCGCCGACACCAGTACTGAAAGAACTACGAGCGCGCCGCCGGGCACGGCGGGCACCTCCGGAACCGGAGGTACCGCCGCCCCGCAGGGGACGACGGAGCCGGCGGCCGAGGCGACGACCGAGGCCGCGAACACGAATACCGCTGACGGGTCAGCAGCCGACACCGCCCCGTCCGAGCCAGAGCCGGCGGGCGAGGTCGAGGACGCCACGGAGGCCGCGCCGGTGCCCGGCGACGGCATCGTCCGACCGGAGGACCTGCCGCCGCTGCTTGACTTCGAGCAGGCGCTGGACCGAATCCGTCCCCACGTCGAGAGCGGAGCGGCCGCCGACCAGTTCGAACTGATCGAGCATGAGTACGAGCGGCTGAAACGGCGGGGCGCCGAAGGGCGCCACCCCATCGTCAGCGATATCGCCAACCACCTCTCCGGGCTACGGGAACGGCTTCCCCGCGACAGCCCTGCCCGCCGGTGGGTAGACTCGATGGACAATCGGGTCTCGATGTACCTCCGGTCGGGCTACCGGCCCTCGGATACCCTCCATCTCGTGGGCGTGGAGCTGCTCGGCCCCGACGGGGAGCCGACCGACGTCACGGAGCTCCGGGAGCAGGCCGCCCGCATCCGCGCGACGGTCGTCAACGGCGGGGAGCGCTCTGGCGCGGTGGCCATCGTCACGTTCCGCCACGAGAACGGGGTGTTGCTCCGGTCGGTGGACCTCTCGATGGGGTACGTCGGGGCTGGAGAGCGGAAGACGCTTGATACGACGGTGTATGTCCCCTCCATCGCCTCCTCTTTCGAAGTGCGCGCGGCCGCCCCGGAGGACGGCCGGCAGTTCCTCCCGGAGTTGTGAGCCGTTCCCGTAGAGCCAAGTAGCCCCACCTCTTCGCCCGACCATGCGCG
>CAZLOO010000002.1:12682-28203 GCA_964561055.1 uncultured Halobacteriales archaeon | reverse complement strand
GGCGGCGGCAGCCGCTCGCCGTTCTGGTGTCAGCTGATCGCCGACTGCCTCGGCCGGCCGACAGCGGTCCCTAGGGGCTCCGAGGTGGGAGCGAAGGGGGCAGCGGTACTGCTCGCCCTGGGTCTCGAGAAGTACCCCTCACTCGCGACCGCTGTCGAAGAGATGGTAACCATCGAGCGCCGCTACACGCCCCGCGAGACGGTCGCTGGGCAGTATGGGGACCTCTACGAGCTGTTCGTGGATATCCGGACCGGGATGGCGCCGCTGTGGAGCGAGCGGGCCGAGACCTACCGCCGCCTGCACGAGCCCTCGGACGGTAGAGAGTAATCCCACACGGCTACCCGGTCCGACCGGCCGTGAGGCACCCGTCAGGGCGCTTCCTCGCCAGCCGACGAGGAAGAACTGCACCGCCACTATCGAGCCGATCGCAGCGACCACGAACGCGTCCGCCGGCCGTATCAGCTGTTTCAGTACTCGTGGTTCACCGCGCGGAACGCCTCCTCGGCGACCTCGAGGGCATGGTCGATCTCCTCTTCGGTGTGTGTGTAGGTGGTAAAGAACCGCTCACCCTGCTGGGGGTTGGCGAACAGCACCCCACGGCCGGCGGCTTCGAACCACCAGTCGGCGAACTGCTCCTCGTTGGAGTGCCAGGTGTCGCGGTAGCGGTGGATCTCGTGGTCGGTCATGTACAGCTGCCCCATCGAGCCGATATGCTGGACGTTCACCGGGAGGCCGACGTCGTCGGCGACCTCCTGGAGGCCGGTGAACAGCCGGTCGCCCAGCCGCTCGACGTGGTCGTACACGTCCTGTTCCTGAAGGATCTCCAGGGTCTTCAGTCCGGCTGCCGCCGACACTGGGTGGCCGTTGTAGGTGCCGCCGTGGAACGCCGAGGCCTGCCACTTGGACTCCTCGCGTTTCTCCGGCGGCTCGATCTCTGCCATGATCTCCCGCCGGCCGCCGAAGCCGGCCATCTGGTAGCCCCCGCCGGCCACCTTCGCGAAGGTGGTCATGTCGGGGGTGATACCGAACCGACCCTGGGCGCTTTGTGGCCCCAGCCGGAACCCGGTCATGACCTCGTCCCAGATGAGTACGATGCCGAGCTCCTCGGTTAGTTCCCTGAGGAACTCGTGGTAGCCGTCGCGGGGCTTCAGACAGCCACAGGAGAACATCACCGGCTCGATGATCACCGCGGCCATCTCCTCGGCGTGTTTCCGAAGGATGCGCTCGGTGCTCTCCTTGTCGTTGAACGGGAAGGCGACGACGGTGTCGCTGACGGCGTCGGGGATTCCGGTGCCGTAGGAGACGGTGTTCGGCTCCTCGGCCGGGCCGAGCGCTTCCTCGCTGGCGTAGATACTCTGGAGCGCGTAGTCGTGGGCGCCGGCGTAGCCGCCTTCAGGCTTGGCGATCTTGTCCTTGCCGGTGAACGAGCGAGCCACCCGGATGGCGTGCATCGTCGCCTCGCTCCCGCTGTTGGCCAGTCGGACCTGCTCGATGCTGGGGGTCATCTCCGCGACCGTCTCCATGTACTCGATGGCGATCGGCTGTGGCGTCGCGGTTAGGTCACAGGTGTCGACCTGCTGTTTGACTGCCTCTCGGACCTCCGGGTGGCCGTGTCCGAGCATGATCGGCCCCAGCCCAAGCAGAAAGTCCAGATACTCGTTGTCGTCCATGTCGTACACGTACGAGCCCTCCGCCTCCTTGATGTAGAACGGGTACGGGTCGAACGCACGGACGTTCGACTCGACGCCGAGCGGTGTCACCTCGGCGGCGCGCTCGTGGAACTCGCGGCTGCGGCCGGTCCGCTCACGGAGCCGCTTCGAGTGGTCATACTCCTGTTTGTCACCAAGACTCATTGATGCGGACGTCGCCCGAGTCCGATTTAACTCTTTGCGTATGGAAAACCCGGCGACGGTAGTGGATCGAACGTTCCGGAGTCGACCGCTACAGCATCTCGACGTAACTCTCGCGCTCCCAGTCGGTGACCGCGTCACGGAACTCAGCGAGGTCCTGGCGCTTGACCGCGACGTACGCCTTAATGAACTCCTTGCCGAGTGCCGCCACCATCGCGTCGTCGTCCTCAAGTGCTCGCAGCGCAAGCTCCGGCGTCCGCTCTAAGTCGGGCCGCTCATCGGCCGGATCGCGGTCGTTCACCGGCTCGCCGGGGTCTAGTCCCGTCTCGATACCGTGGAGTCCGGCTGCCAGCGTCGCCGCGATGGCGACGTACGGGTTCGCGTCCGCCCCGCCGAGACGCAGCTCCACCCGGGGCTCACCGATGGGGATTCGGACCCCGGCCAGCCGGTTGTCGTACCCCCAGGAGACGGTACTCGGGACGAACGACCCTCGCTCGAACCGCTTGAACGCGTTCAGCGTCGGCGCCTGCAGCGCCACGAGGCTGTCGGCGTGTTCGAGCAGTCCGCCGACGAACTGCCGGCCGGTCTCCGAGAGGTGGCCGTCCCCGTCATCGAAGGCGTTCTCGCCGTTCTGGCGGAGGCTCACGTGGAGGTGATAGCCGCTGCCGGACTGCTCGGGAAACGGCTTAGACATGAACGTCGCCCGGCGGCCGTTTGCTCGCGCGGTCGCCTTCACCAGCCGTTTGAAGTCGAACGCACGGTCACCGGCGACCAGCGGCGTGCCGTAGTCGAACAGCACCTCCAGCTGCCCCGGGCCGTATTCGTGTTGCAGCGACTCCACCGGCACTCCGTACTCCCCGGCCCACTCGGCCAGCTGACGGTAGTACGGCGCCACCTGCTCGGTGATCCAGCTAACCGACTCGTGTTCGTGGGGAGTGGCCGGCATGTACCCCTCCTCGGTTACGTCCAGCAGGTAGAACTCGAGCTCCGAGCCGATGCCCACGTCGTAGGCCGCCGGCACCGACCGGATGACCCGCCGGAGCAGCTCCCGGGGGGCACCGGCGAGCACCTCCCCACGGAAGCTGAAATCACACAGCACTCGTCCGGTGTCGGCCAGCCAAGGGACCGTTTTGAACGTCGCCGGGTCCGGGTGGAGCCGGCCATCGGCATAGTTGATCTCCTCGGCGTAGCCCGAGCCGGCCGCCGGCACGGTCCGTGGCGTGCACGCGAGGATAGCGATAGGAATCGACCAGCCGTCCTCCCAGTGCTCGAGGAAGTGCTCAACGGTCACCTGCTTCGACCGCGAGACTCCGTTGATGTCCGGAAACTCCAGGACGACGTGATCGACACCGGACGCTCGAACCTGTCCGTCGAGGTCGGTCCCGCTGGGCATGTCACCTCCACGCGAGCCTGGGCGGAATAGTCCTTGCGCCCAGCCTGTCCCCGGATCCGGTGTCAGGCGGTCTCTAGAGGCCAGTGAGCGCTATGGTACTCAACGATCCGGTCGATCGCACGGCGGGCCGACGTCAAGTCCTCATCCATCCAGGCCATCGGGTCCTCGATGCCCGTCTCCGCTCCGAGCGCCCCCTCGAGCACGCCGAGCGTGGCGTAGGCGAGGTGGCTGATCTGGTAGCCTCCCTCCTGAACGAGCGCCAGTCGGCCGTCGGCGGTCGCCTCGGCCAGCTCGCGGGCCCGCCGGCCTAACTGCTCGAACCCGCTCTTGGTGATGACGTTGCGGCCGAGCGGATCGACCGTGCCGCCGTCCTGGCCCGCACTGATCACTAGCAGGTCAGGATCGAAGGCGGTTACGGCCGGGTCGACGATTCTCTCGAACACCGCCGCGTACCCATCGTCGCCGGTTCCTGCCGGCAGCGGGACGTTCACGGTGTACCCCTCGCCGACACCGCGGCCATCCTCATCGAGATCGCCCGTCTGGGGGTGGGCCTCCCGATCCCAGGACCAGTGGTCGTTGTGGATACTGACGACGAGCACGTCGTCGCGCTCGTAGAAACACTCCTGTGTCCCGTTGGCGTGGTGGACGTCCCAGTCAACCACCGCGACCCGCTCTACCCCTGTCGTCGCGAGGGCGTGCTCGGCGGCGACGGCGACGTTATTGAAGAAACAGAAGCCGTCCGCCTGTGCAGGCTGGGCGTGGTGGCCGCTGGGCCGAACCAGCGCGTACGGAATCCGATCCGGGGCATTGGCCACCGCGTGGTCGGCCGCCTGGACGGCCGCACCGGCAGCCCAGCGGGCGGCTTCGAACGACGCTTCGTTCGCCCCCGTCTCAGCGGTCAGCCGGCCGCCGCCGGCTGCACAGAACCGCTCGAACTCGTCGATGTACGCCGGGGTGTGGACCCGCTTGAGCGTCTCGCGGGAGGCAGGGGTGACGTCGGCCCACGCGACGTGGTCGTCGAGCTCGTGTTCAACGATCCGCCGGATGTTTCGGATCCGCTCGGGCCGGTCGGGGTGTGGCTCCTTGACGGCCAGCCGGCCGGTCCACTCGGCCTCGAACTCGCCGGCCGGCGGCTCGTGGTCGAGGAAGCGGTCATCGAAGAAGACGGTCAGCCTCGGGTCGGTGGTCATAATCGGACTCGCCAGACAGTCCCCACCCGGCCGGCCGGCATAGCAGTTTCGGACGTCCCTGTCCGGGGCCGGTGTGTGGGGGCCGCGGTCGCTCCCCAGCGGGCCAAACAGCTATGTGTGCGCGCGATAGCCACACGAACGAGCGATGAGCGATGGGAGGCTCGGCCGGACCGCTCGCTGTCCCGCAGCGTGGCTCCGAGGGCTCGACCGGGGGCGCTCCTAATGGTTCTCTCACCCGAGGAGTTCACACGCCTGTTGTCCGAGCTCGAGGCTCAACGGTTCGGGGAGTTTGTTGCCGATCTGTGGACCCATAGGGGACGGGAGGCCACGTTCGACGGGCGGTTGGTGACGCTGGCGGACGGGGGCGTTTTGATACCACATGGACAAGCTGTGGACCACCGTCCCCCCGACGTCGCGGCCGTGGTCACCAGCGAGCCTGAGGGCGCGGCGGCCGCGGCGCTCGCGGACCGGCTTGATGCCGACCTTCTGACAGCCATCGACCTCAGAGAGATAGCGCTGTACGGGATCGATCGAGAGGCACGCGAGTCCCTCTTTGATGAGTACTTCGAGCGGAGCGCCACTGCCCCGCCGGAGTCGCGCTCCGAGCCCCTGTCGTCCGAAGACACGGCGGCGGAGACGCTTCCCGACCGGCCGGTCGCGCTCGCGGCCGTGGTGGCACTCCTGGCTGCCGGGGTCGTCCTCGGAGTCGCGGCATCCCCGACCCTGCCCGGACTGGCCAACGGAGGGGCCCCCCCCGTTAATAACGCGAGCAGCCCCACCGACGCGAAGGGGGTGACCCCAGCGACGGTCCCCGAGACGACCGCGGGCACGATGGCGGACACGGCCGCGTCGACCCCGTTCGGCTGTCACAGCTCTCCGAAATCCGCGGCGAAGGCGCTCGTCGAGGCGTTCCGGACGAACGACCCCCATACCAACGACAGCCTCCGGACGGTGTGGCGATCCGCCTCCAGGGAGTTCAGGCGGTACTCCGGTCCGTTCGACACGTTTACGACGATTATGCATACTCACCCGTTCAACCATCTTCTCGACCCCGCGCAGGTGTCGTACGGCCTGCCGAGCGGCTCTGAGGGCGTCGCCCGCCAGCCCGTGATGGTCCTGTCGCTGGAGGGTGAGCAGTTCGTCTACGCGTTCACCCTCCGCCGGCAGAGCGCTCCCTCCGATGCCGCCTGCTGGCGGCTCGACGGCCTCACGTACCGGACGAACGATACGTCGGCGGCCGTCGACGGCCCATAACTCCCAACTGTAGCAGGACAGAGAGCACCTGCCACCAAACGAATTATTAAGTGCGACGGTATCACACCGGCTGACGTGATTCAACCGGAGGCTGCACCGTGATTCGACTGTCACCCATCGACCCCAGGAGGCGCCATGGCCGGTAGTACCCGAACTCCCGAGGACGTTGAGGAGCTGCTCCCCGATCGGCTCATCGATAGCGACCTTGCGTCGCTGCTGGCGACCGCCGGGCCGTTGGTCATCCTCGAGGGGATTTTCTTCATTGGACCGCTGTTGATTATGCTGATGATTTCGACGATGGCGATGGAGGATTTCTCCCTCGTCGCCGAGTACAGCCTCATCAACTTCATCGACGGGGTGACGAAGATACAGAACGTCCAGGCGTTCCGCAACACCGCGTTCATCTCCGCGCTCGCAACGGCCAGCGCAGCCGTCATCGCCTATCCGATCGCGTACTACATCGCCCGCTTCGGAGGGCGGTACAGCAACCAGCTGGCTGCCATCGTCATCGTCCCGTTCTGGACGAACTACGTCGTGCGCATCTTCGGCTGGCGGCTCATCCTCTCGGATCAGGGCGTGCTAAACACGCTCCTGATGCAGGTAGGCGTGATCAGTGAGCCGCTGACGTTCGTCCTCAACTCCCGCTTCGCCATCTGGTTCGGGCTCGTGTACCTCTGGCTACCGTTCATGATCCTGCCGTTGTACTCGAGCCTCGACAACATCGAGGACGTACTCATCGAAGCCGCCTACGATCTCGGTGCGTCCCGGTGGGCGGTGTTCCGCCGGATTGTGTTTCCGCTGTCCGTCCCGGGGTTGGTCGCGGGGACCATTTTCGTGTTCATCTTCAGCATGGGGGCGTACATCGTGCCCTCGCTGATGGGCGGGGGAATCCCCTTCGTCGGAACCCGGATCCAGTACGAGTTCGGCTTCGGCGCCGACTGGCCCGCGGGCTCGGCGCTGGGGAGTCTCTTGATGTTTCTGGTCGCGGCGGTGCTGGGACTGATGCTCAGGTACGCCAACATGGAGGACATCTTCTGAGATGAGCAATCAAACCCAACCCGACGCGCCGGCCGATGACACCCGGGGCCGAGGGACTGTTCGGTCGGTACTGAGCGCTCTCGAAGCCAACTGGCTCCGGCTGTGGACGCTCGCTGTCGTGCTCTTCCTGTACACGCCAATCATCGTGATCATCCTGTTCTCCTTCGAGCGCGGGTCGTTCTCCGGATTCCCGTGGGACGGGTTCACGCTCCGGTGGTACCGGGAGCTGCTCGCCTCCTCGTCGGCGCTGAACTCGATTTACAACAGCGTCTACGTCGCCCTGTTCGTGACCGGCATCGGCACCGTGCTCGGCACGCTGGGGGCTATCGCCCTGGTGCGACACGAGTTCCGGTTCAAACAACTTTACCGGGCGCTCGTGCTCGCTCCGATGACGATTCCCGGCCTCATCCTCGGGGTCGCCCTCCTGATGATGTTCAATTACCTCTCAATCACTCGGAACCTCCAGACGGTCATCATCGGCCAACTGGTGTTCGTCGTGCCGTTCGTGCTGGTGACCGTGAGCTCGCGGATGCGGGGGTTCGACCCTGCTCTCGAGGAGGCCGCCCGCGACCTCGGGGCAAGCCGGTGGACCACGTACCGCCGGATCACGCTCCCGCTGCTCGCGCCGGGAATCATCAGCGGCGCGCTGTTCGCATTCACGCTTTCGTTCGACGACTTCCTGATTGCGTTTTTCACCAGCGGCGCACAGAACACCCTGCCGGTGTACATCTTCTCGACGATTCAGCGCTCGCAGACGCCGGTCATCAACGCGATCAGCGCCGTAGCGCTCCTGATCAGCATGGGGCTGATTCTGCTGAGCCTGCTCTTCCGGGACTGATCGGGGCTCGCGGCCCCCGGGCCGACTCGCCGCGGCGGTCCGCTCGGGCCTCCGAGCGGGATCCTGGGTGAACGTGGCGCGGTTGGTCGCCTCTAGTTCAGATGTCGGCTTTCGCCTTCGCGCGCTCCCATATGTCCAGCCACTGGTCTTGCTGTGGAGAGATGAGATACTGGTGGAGGTCGCTGAGGAGGCTGTCGGCGGCCTCGAAGCCCTTGTCCTCGAACATCATGATCTTCCGCTGCTCGGCCTCGCTGAATTGGTCGAACGAGTCGGTGATCACCGGCGCGCCTTTCGACTCGGCGTCCTCCCAGCAGATGGAGTACTGTCCCTCGGGGGTGAGACAGGTGTTGATGAACTCGTTCGCGAGCCCGCGGTTAAGCTCGGAGTTGTTGACCAGGCAGAGCCCCTCGACCCAGTACCAGCCACCGACGCCCGGCGGCACCATGATCTTCATCCAATCGTTCCCCTCGGCGGGGAGCTGACTGAGCCCGAAGTTCCCGGTCCCGAACACCAGTTTCGCGTTGCCTTGGAGCATGTCCTGGCGCATTGCAGCCGCGCCGGTGTGGACCGCGACGGCATTGTCGAACATCTCCACCAGCGTAGTCTCGACTTCCTGAAGTTGCTGGTCGGTCAGCTCGACGGCCATCGGGTTCTCGCCCTCGAGGTCGAACAGCTGGAGAATCACCAGCGGGATGACCCACGTCGGCCAGTCCGCAAGCGTCACCTCGTTTTCAAACGATCCGTCCCAGACGGCGGTGTACCCCTTCTCGTTGAGTGTCTGAATGTCGACCCCGCGGTCGTCGTACCCGAGACCGCCCCAGCCCCACCGCGGGGGCACCGCCCACTGCTCGCTCTCGTACTGGAACGTGTCGTAGGGCCAGCTGAACTGGTCGATGACGTTGGTGATGGCCGGGTAGTCTTCCTTGTTGACGGGGACGATGGTGTCGGCCCTGGCGTTGCGCTGTGCCCACGTGTTGTCGAGGACGAGAACGTCGAATTGATCCGTGCCCCCGCCTTTCAGAGTGTTGAACCCGTCGACGTCGCTGGAGATGAGCTTCAGGTTGACGCTCGCGCCTGTCTGCTCCTCGACCATGCTCGCGACGCCCTCGTAGCCGGCCCACGTCAGAACGTTCAGCGTCTGTCCTCCGTAGTCGCTACCGTCTTCGGAGCCACCGCCCCCGCCGCCGCCACCGACGCAGCCGGCCAGCGCCGCCGCACCGGTGGCTCCGACGCCTTTGAGTA
Organism: uncultured Halobacteriales archaeon; assembly: GCA_964561055.1. Lineage (GTDB taxonomy): Archaea > Halobacteriota > Halobacteria > Halobacteriales > Haloarculaceae > CAZLOO01. The sequence continues at coordinate 19,398 of CAZLOO010000002.1, read as the reverse complement.
CTCTCCGACGAGTCTTGTTGTCTTTTGGCATACGGTCTGTTAATTCGACAACCACTATATATATGTTGTGTACTGGAACTGCCGGCTTACGTGGCGTTCGATAGTTCCCCGCCCTGCTCCGCACCCCAACGATTATCTCAATTGCTGGGAAACGTATGTTTGACCCTGGTGTCGGTTGTACTACAGAAAACATGTCCGAGAAAGGAAACGTCCGGCTGGAGGGGCTTCGCAAGGAGTTCAGGGACATCGTCGCGGTCGATGGAATAGACCTTGAGATCACAGCCGGGGAGTTCTTTACCATCCTCGGGCCCTCGGGGTGCGGGAAGACAACGACGCTCCGGTGTATCGCCGGGCTGGAAACCCCGACAGCCGGCGAGGTGTACCTGAGCGGTGAGCGGGTGACCAACCTCCCGGCGAACAAGCGAGACACCAGCATCGTCTTTCAGGAGTGGGCGCTGTTTCCCCACATGACCGTCGGGGAGAACGTCGCCTTCGGGCTGGAGATGCAGGGCGTTCCCAAGGACGAGCGTAAACAGCGGGTCGCTGAGGTACTCGAGCTGGTCGAGCTCCCCGGCCACGAGGACCGGGGGGCGGATGAACTCTCCGGCGGCCAGAAACAACGGGTCGCGATGGCCCGCTCGATCGTCCAGGAGCCCGACGTTCTCCTGCTCGATGAGCCGCTGGCAAGCCTGGACCGGGCGCTCCGCGAGCGGCTCCAGGTCGAGCTAAAGAACATCCAAGAGGAGCTCGACACGACGTTCATCCACGTCACTCACGACCAGGAGGAAGCGCTCACGATGAGCGACCGAATCGCGGTAATGAACGACGGGCGGATCGAGCAGACTGGCTCCGTCACGGAGCTATACGAGCACCCACAGACCCGCTTTGTCGCCGAGTTCCTCGGCGAGACCAACGTGTTCGAAGGTGCGGCGACGGTGCGGAACGGGCGGGTCGTTATCGCCGACGGCGACCTCAATGCGAGCGTCGCGCCCGGCCGTCACGGCAGCAGCATCACCGACGGAACTCGCGTTGCGTTCACCGTCCGGCCCGAGCGGATGTCGATCGCCGGCGACGGCGAAATCGATCGCGAGAACAGCTGGCCGGGGGAGGTCGTCAACGCCATCTACAAGGGCTCAACCACGCTGTACGAGGTCGACGTCGGGGGCCGGATCGTCAAGATCGAACAACAGCGCACCCGCGGTGTCTCGCTGTTCGACGAGGACGAGCGAGTGGTCGTCGGGTTCGATGGCGAGGACGGCGAGATCGTCCCCGAGTCGGTCGTGACGTGAGTCGCTGGCGCGGCCGGGGACAGCGCGCAACCGCCACGGATCAACTACCGGCCCGCTGGGAAGGAGTCAGTCCGTGGTTACCGGCTCCGTTCCGGCAGGGGGTTTCTCGGCCGTGTCGAGGTAGTGTGGCTGTTCGTCGGCGAGCCGCGGCGCGACGGTTTTGAACGCCTCGATGTGCTCGTCGATGTGTTCCTGCTTGTGTTGAACGCTGATGGTCCACTGCTGGGAGGCGTCGTGGGGATGAGGCATGACTCCCTGATTAACCATTGCGACCCAGTAGTTCTCGTGGAACTCGTAGTCGATCTGCTCTAGCCAGTCACGGTAGTTTCGGACGGTTTCGTCGGTGAACAGCACCTGTCCCTGGGAGTTGACGTGTTCGACGTGGCCGACGATGCCGTGGTCCTCCATCACGTCCTCGTAGCCGGCGACGAGCCGCTCGCCGAGTGCATCGACGTGGCGGTAGGCGTCATCGGTGAGCACGTCCCGGAGCTGGGTCACGAGCGCCCGCAGCACTAGCGGGCTGCCGTTGTAGGTGCCGTAGTGAGCGGTGCCGTCCTCGATATGGCGCATGATGTGTTCCTTGCCGCCGAAGGCGCCGACAGGGAGGTTGCCGCCGATCGATTTGGCCATCGTCACCAGGTCTGGCTCGACGCCGTAGTGCTCCGCGGCGCCGCCCGGGGCGACTTTCACGCCGGTCTTGACCTCGTCGAAAATGTAGACGATGCCGTACTCGTCACACAGCTCACGGAGACCGTGGAGGAAGTCGTCGTACGGCTGAGTCATTCCCACGTTCATGACGATCGGCTCGACGATCAGCCCGCCGATCTCGTTGATGTGCTCTTCCAGTATCGCCTCGACCGCCTCGAGGTCGTTCCAGGGGGCCACCTCGACGGTCTCGGTGACCGCCTCGGGAATGCCCTCGCTCTCGATCACCTTGTTGGGCCGTTCCGGATGGCCGAGCTTCCCCGCGTCGGCGGCCTTGCTGATGAGGACGTAATCGTGGACGCCGTGGTAGGCGCCCTCGATCTTCAGAAGCTTGTCACGGCCGGAGTAGGCCCGGGCGAGCCTGATGGCGTGCATCGTGCTCTCCGTCCCGCTGTTGGTGAACCGCACGAGGTCGACGGCATCCCACCGTTTTTTTAGCTCCTTGGCGGCCTCGCCGAGGAGTTCGTGTGGGTGAGTGAACAGTGTCCCATGCTCGGCCTGCTCGGTGATGGCATCGGTGATCGCCGGATGGGCGTGGCCGCTCATTCCGGCGCCGTTGTTCATGTCGAAATCGACGTACTGGTTGCCGTCAACGTCGACGAGGTGAGGACCCTCGGCGCGGTCGATGTACAGGGGGTGGGGGTCCCACGCGCGGTAGGTGCTGGCGACGCCGGCGGGGACGTGGTCGTGGGTTTCGTGGAACAGTTGGCGGCTCGTCGGAGTCCGCTCGCGGTATCTCGCCTCGATATCGTCCCAGAGGTCCATGACTGTACCTCACGTGGTGTCGACATATATCCTCGGGACCTGCCTTCCCCAACCAGCGTTCCCGGGCGTCTCGGCGGGTGCTACGGCGATTGCGTGCGCGTGGCTACAACGTCTCGACGTACTGCTGGCGTTCCCAGTCGGTCACCGTTGAGCGGAACGCCTCCAGTTCCCGGCGCTTGGTCGCGAGGTATGCCCGTACCACTTCTTCGCCGAGCAACTCGACCAGTGCGGTGTCGGCCTCCAGCGCGGCCAGCGCCTGCGTGGGCGACCGGGGTAGCTCCGGGCGCCGCCCGGCCGGGTTGCCCTCGACGGCGTCACCCGGGGAGAGGCCGTCCTCAACGCCGTGGAGGCCGGCCGCCATCGTCGCCGCCACGACGAGGTATGGGTTGGCGTCGGCACTCCCGATGCGGTTCTCGACCCGGACGGTACCGCTCGGTACCCGGACGGCCGTCTGTCGGTTGTCGTACCCCCACGACGCCGTGTAGGGGACGAACCCGTCCGGCGCGTACCGCTTGAAACCGTTGAGCGTTGGCGTCCCAATGGCCGCCAGCGCCGGCGCGTGTTCGAGCAGGCCGCCGACGAACGCCCGGCCGGTCGCCGAGAGTTCGTCGCCGTCGGCGAACGCGTTCTCCTCGCCGTCGAACGCGCTCACGTGGAGGTGGTAGCCGCTGCCGGACTCGCCGGCGAACGGCTTGGCCATGAACGTCGCGTACCGATCCGAGCAGCGGGCGGTCTGCTTGACCAGCCGTTTGAAGTCGAACGTCCGGTCGGCCTGCGCGAGCGGCTCGCCGTGCTTGAACAGCACCTCCAGTTGTCCCGGCCCGTGCTCGTGCTGGAGTGAGTCCAGCGACACGCCGTATTCATGCCCCCACTCGGAGAGCGTCTCGTAGAACGACCACACCTCCTCGGTCGCCCACGAGATACACTCGTGTTTGTGATCAGTCGCCGGGATGTACTCACCGTCTCCCTCGCCCGCCTCCAAGAGGTAAAACTCCAGTTCGCTGCCGACGAACAGGTCGAGTCCGAGGTCGTGACTCTCGAGGATCCGCTTGAGGACGTGTCGGGGGGCGGCCGCGACCGGCTCCCCCCGGAACTCTAGGTCACAGAGCACCCGTGCGGCGTTCTCCCGCCAGGGCAACGTCCTGAACGTCTCCGGGTCGGGCCGGAGGCGGCCGTCGGCGAAGTCCACCTCCTCGGCGAGCCCGGATCCTTCCGGCAGGTCGTTGCGGGGGGTCTGGACCAGCACGGCGAGGTTCATCGTCGGACCGGACTCCCACGCCGACAGGAATTTCTCGGCTGAGAGCTGTTTCGAGCGGGAAATCCCGTTGATGTCCGGGAACTCGACGAACACGTGCTCGATGTCCTCCTCAGTGATCCGCGCTTCCATTCCCTCGCCGGCGCCGTCGGTCATACGTGGACAACCCCTATCCGGCACTTGTAGCTTCGGCCCGCCGCCCGATAGGACGACGGTACGCCTGCATCTCACGCGTCCAGCGTCCCTACCGGTCGGCGCTCCACTCGACGGCGTTACCGACCCGGAACTGTTCGTCGCCGTCGTAGCGCGTCGGATCGAATTGGGACGGGTCGGTAATCGGCTCGCTCCCGGTTACGAGGTCAGCGAGCAGGCGGCCGCCGAACGCGCTGTTCGAGACTCCCTCGCCGTTGAACCCGGCACAGACGTACAGCCCCTCGCGCCGTGTTTCGCCGATGTGCGGAGCGAGGTCGGGAGTCGCCGATACCCGCCCAGCCCAGTCGTCGTGGAGGGTCGCCTCCTCGAGGGCTGGCATCACGACGGGGGCGTATTCGCCGACCTCGCGGAGAAACGGGACACGCGCCCTGGTCCGAAAGCCATCGAGGTCCTCGATCGGCGTTCCGACGCCGCCGCCGAACAGCACGCGCCCCTCGGTCGTCGGCCGGCCGTACACGCTGAAATCCGGTGCTCCCCAGGACGGAACGTCGATCTCCCGGGGCGGATCGAGGATCGCGATCTGGCTCGTGCGGGGGATGAGTGCGATGTCGACGCCGGCGTGCCCGAGCAGCCGCTTCGACCAGGCGCCCGCCGCGACGACCACGACCGGCGTCTCGTAGCTGTCCTCGGTCGTCTCGACGAGCCACGGCTCACCCCTGGCGAGGCCGGTCACTGCCTCGGTTCGGAGCGCGACACCACGCTCGGCCGCGGCAGCGTGGACGCCCATCGTCAGCTGGTGAGGATCCGTGTACACTCCGTTCTCGAACCGAAGCGCAGCGGTCACATCAGCCGTCGCGAACACGGGGGCGCGCTCGCCTAGTTCGGCGGCGCTCAGCAGTTCCGTATCGATGCTCAGCGAGCTGTGCTCGTGGCGAAGGTTCTCGGCACCCTCCTCCGTGTAGGCGATCGAGTAGGAGTCGCCCCGGTGCAGCGTGAACTCCTCGCGCTCGGCGGCTAGCCGTTCGTAGAACTCCCGACCGAACCGCGAGGCCGCGGCGCCGAACCGTTCCTGGCTGTACACGGTGAGACTGCCCGCAGCACGCCCGCTGGCCTTGCTCGCCGGGCTATCGCGTTCCAGAACGAGCACCTCCCTGAGCCCGGCCCGGCGCAGTTGAAGCGCACAGTGGGCTCCGACGATCCCGCCGCCGACGACGATTGCATCGTAGGCCACGTGTATCCGACCGACCTTCCACGAGCAGCCACTTAGTTGTGTACGTGAGTTCCTGGACGGCAGCTATTTGTCGACCTGCCGTGAGCCACCGGTATGGGATACGACGTCGTCGTCGTGGGAGGGGGGGTCGCCGGGCTCTGCTCGGCGTACCGTCTCGCCCCGGACCACGACGTGCTTGTGGTCGACCGAGCCGGCATCGGCGAAGGGACCTCGAGCCGCGCGTCCGGCGTGGTCACTACCCCCGTCGACTATCCGGACCAGCCAGCATGGAGCGCCCACGCCGTCGAGTTCTTCCGTGAGCTGGACGGGACGGGGACGTTCGACTGGATCGAGCGGCCGTTCGTCCGAGGTGTCCGGCCCGGCGGGATCCAGGCCGCCCAGGCGACTGCTCAGGCTGAGGGTGTCTCGCTGGTCGACGCCGGCGAGTACGGTGACGTGTTTGACGACAGCGCTCCCTACGAGCGCGCGCTCGTCTGGACGGATACTGGCTACTTCGCCGTCGACGACTTCCTGGCGACGATGCACCGCGAGGCCAGGCGCCGGGGCGCCGAGTTCCGTCCGGACACGGCGGTCGAGTCCGTGCTCGTCGAGGACGGCGCGGTGGCGGGTATCCAGACTGAGTACGGTCCCGTCGTGGCCGACGCCGTCGTCGCCGCGGCGGGCTCGGGGACGCGTGCACTGCTTGAGGACTGTCTGGCGCTTCCGATACGGAAGTTCACCTGGAACGTTGCTTACCTAGACGCAGGACTCCCCGACGGGTATCCGATGGGCGGGGACCCGACGGTCAGAGCCTACTGGCGGGACACCCGCCAAGGCCACCTGCTCGTCGGCACGGAGCACCGGTTCGATGACGACCCGCCGGAAAACGAGCAGGAGATCGGCGAGGAGTTGGACACGCTGCTGGCGGAGGAGCTCCCGGGCCTGCTCGCGCACGTGGAGCAAGACACGAGGCTGCTGCGCTACGAGGCCTGCCCGATGGCCGACGCCACGACCCCCGACGCGACGGCTATCGTCGACGCGCCCGCGGAGGGACCGGATGGGCTGGTGGTCGCCGCAGGGTTCCACGGTGCCGGCGTGATGGCGGCCGACAGCATCGGGACCGCTGTCCGGTCGTTGGTCACCGGCGAGCCTGCCCCATTCCCGCTGGCCCCGTTCCGGCTGGACCGCTTCGGTACGCGGGACACGGACTTCCAGTTCGCGACGCTGTTCACCGGTTGAGCTACCCACGGCTGAAGCCGTGGGTTTTCGCCTCGCAATTTCTATAACTCGACACGACCCGGAAACGGTCCGCCTCGAAACGCCGGCCACGGCCACGGCC
>CAZLOO010000002.1:0-12582 GCA_964561055.1 uncultured Halobacteriales archaeon | reverse complement strand
CGCGGTCGCAGTCGTGGCTACTCCGCGCCGACCAGGGCGCCACAGTGACGGGCGAAATTGTCGAACACGCGCGTCGCCGTTACCTCATCGAAACTGTGGTTCCCGGGGTCCCAGTCGCTCGCTCTGCGCTCCAGTTCCTCGTTGTACTCCGGGTGGAACTGCACGGTCCACACCGGCGCGTCTCGATGCCGGGTACAGAAGTTGTCGTCGTACGCCGTGCGGGCGACCGACTGCATCCCCTCGCCGCGCTCGACGACGAGGTCGCCGTGCAGCACTGGCACCACCGGCTCGACCCCACCGAGCACGCCGTTCGGGGAGTCGTCGTACTCGATCATTTCCACGAACGTCGCACGCCGGCGGTCGCTCTCGACCCGGCCGCCGAGCGCGTGGTTGATGATCTGGTGACCGTAGCAAACGCCCAGCAGCGGAATCCCCTCGTCAATACACCCCCGAATCAGATCGAGTTCGACGTCGAACCACTCCCCGTGGTCGTCCTCGTAGACGCTGTCAGTGCTGCCGGTGAGGACGACGCCGTCGAACTGTGCTACCGGCGGGTGGTTGGGCTCGTCGACGATCACGTGGTACTCCGCGTCGCCGAGGAGCCGCACGATCTCCGGTCCGAGATACCGATACTCCGGGTTCACTTCGTTTTCGAGAACGAGTATCATGTTGGCCCGTATGGCGACCCGGACAATAAACCCATCTCGACGGCGGCCGACGACGGCCGTTATCGCTGATGTTTATAGCCGCTTCCGCCAACCACCGTGCACGATGACCGAGTACGAGTTTCTCGAGGTTGAGACGACGGACCGAACGCGGAGGGTGACGATGGACAACGCCGACGCGCTCAACGCGCTGAACACCACCCTCCGAGCGGAGCTGGAGGCTGCTCTCGAGGCCGCCGAGGCCGACGACGAGGTCCGGGCGATCGTCCTTGCCGGCGAGGGGCGGGCGTTCTCATCGGGCTACGACTTCGGCGAGGAGCCCCTCGAGACGATGGACGAGGTGATCAAACACGACTACACCCACCTCGACACCGTCTACAACCTGAACCTGCCGGTGATCGCGGCCGTCGACGGCTACGCGCTGGCCGGCGGCTGCAACCTCGCGATCGTCTGTGATCTGACCATCGCCACTGAGCGCTCGGAGTTCGGCTATCCGGATGTCCGCATGGGCGAGCTTCCGCCGCGGTTCGTCCTCCCCTTCGTGACCGACTCGCTGAAAGACGCACGCGAGTTGCTGTACACCGGCAAGCACGTCGGCGCCCACGAGGCCGAGCAGATGGGGCTGGTCAACCGGGTTGTCGCGGATGCCGACGCCCTGGAGGCGGCCGTCGCCGAGGAGATCGACCATATCAAGAAAACGCCGAGTTCGGTGGTGAAGCTGCTGAAGGACTCGCTGAACGACGTCCAGGAAACCCAGGGCTACCGCTCGAACTCCGCGGCCGGGGTCGGGGAGTACCTGTACGCGGTGACCGCCGAGACAGAGACCGCCAAGCGGTTCCACGACATCGTCGACGAGGAGGGAGTCAACACCGCTATCGAATGGATGAATACCGCCGAGAAGGACTGAACAGGCGTTACTCGTCGTCGAGCCGGGCGCCAGCATCGACGATCGACAGGCCCTCGGCGGTGGCGATCACCGGGTTGAGGTCGACGGACTGAATCGCGGGGTTGCTCGCTGCCAGCTCCGACACCGCCAGCAGCAACTCGACGAGCTTCTCCGTGTCCACCGCCGGAAGGCCTCGAGGGCCTTCGAGCAGCGCCTGACCGCCGATATCGTCGATCATCGCCCGGGCATCGTGCTCCGTGAGCGGGAGCGCGCGAAACGCCACGTCGTCCAGCGCCTCGACGAGGATACCGCCGAGCCCGCAGGTGACGACGGGGCCGACCTCCGGGTCGTTCGCGATGCCGACGATGAGCTCGATTCCCTCGCCGACCATCGGCGAGACGAGCACGCCCTGAAGATCCGCTGAGGGGTCGTGTTCGCTCACGCTGGCGGTGAGCCGGTCGAACGTCTCGCCGGCTGCCTCCGTCTCGACGCCGAGCGCAACCCCGCCGGCCTCGGTCTTGTGATGAACGTCGCGGGAGACGATTTTCATCGCGACCGGCCCGTCGAACTGAGCGGCTGCCTCGCTGGCTGCTGGTGCGGTTTCGACCAGTTCGAACGGCGCTACCGGGGCGCCGTACTCGGCAAGCAGTGACCTGGTTTCGGCCTCCGAGAGGGCCGTGTGCCCGGCCTCCAGCGCCGCCGTAACGGTGTCATCGGCGTTCCCTTCGGCGGCCAGGGCGAACGTCGACTTCCGGTCGGCAGCGGCCAGATGCGCCCCGTAATCGGCGAGCGCGCGGAGCGCGGCCACGGCAGTGTCCACCTGTTCGTAGACAGGGACGCCGTTCGCCGCGAGATACTCCAGCGCGGTCGAACAGCCCAGTTCCGCCCACATGCTGTTGAACACGATCGGCTTGTCGACCTCGTCGACGAACGCTGCCAGCTTCCGGGCGATCCCCGGCTCGACGTCGGGCTCGCCGTTCTCGCCCCAGCATTCCTCGTAGCCCAGCGCGGCGCCAGCGACCAGCAGCGCGTCGATGTTCGGGTCCTTGAGGATGTGCCGCGCGGCGTCGTACCACATTGTCTCGTGATCGGACAGGCCCATCACATCCACTGGGTTCGAGAGGTTCGGCGACAGCTCGAACAGCTCCTCAAGGGTCGCCTGGGTGTTCTGGGTCAGTTCCGGCGTCTCCAGGCCCGCCTCCGCGAGAGCATCGGTCGTCACGGTGGCGTGGCCGCCGCCGTCGGTGAGCACGGCGACGTTCGGCCCCTCCGGGACGGGGCAGGTCGTGAGCGCCTCGGCGACGGGCACCAGTAGGTCGACGCTGTCGACCGGCTGGACACCAGCCTGTCGATACGCGGCCTCGACGACATCGACATCGCCCGCCAGCGACGCGGTGTGGGATTTCGCAGACGCCCTGCCTTCGGCCGTCCGTCCGGCTTTGAACGCGACGATCGGCTTCTCCGGGGCAACCCGCCGGGCCTCCCGGAGGAACGCTCGACCGTCGTCCATCCCTTCGACGTACGCGACGATCCCGTTCGTATTCGCCTCGTTCCTGAGGAACGCGAGGTACTCATGGAACGCTAGGTCCGTCTCGTTACCGACCCCGATGTTGTAGCTGAACCCGACGGTACCGCTGTCCCTCGCGTCCGTTGACAGCGCGATGCCCATGTTGCCCGACTGGGTGAGCATCCCCAGGTGACCGGGGGTAGTCCGGATCTCCCCCAGCAGGTGAACGTGCTGGTGGACGAAGTCCGTGCCCTGAATGTTCGGCCCGATGAGGCGCACCCCGGACGCTTCGGCGGCCGCCGCAAGCTCCGTCTCCAGACGCTGTTCGCCGACCTCGCCGAACCCGGCGGTGTTGATGACGGCCCCGGCGACGCCCTTCTCTCCACACTCTCGGATAGCCTCGGGCACGTACTGCGCCGGGATTGCAACGAACGCCAGGTCAACCGGGTCCGGGGCGTCCAGCACGGACGCGTACGCTGGGAGCCCGAGCACCTCGTCGTATTTCGGATTCACCGGATACACCTCGCCGTCGTACCCCCACTTTTGAAGATCCTCTATCGTCGTGTATCCCCGCTTGTCCGGGTTCTTCGACGCTCCGATGACCGCGATGGACCGCGGATCGAAGAGCCGGTCGAGCTGCTCCATCGCCCGAGGCCACGCTGGAGTCAGGCTAATAGGTTGTGATGTGCTGGCTTGCCCGGCGGCTCAGTCGGCCTCCTCCCTGCTTCGTCGCTCGATGCGGGCCTCGGTGAACGCCGTTTCGGCCATGTGACGCACGAAGGGAAACTCCGTCCCGCGGGTGTCGAAGCGGTCAAGCCGAAACGGCGCGATGGGGAGGGAGCTGGGCGCGCCGGTGACCAACGACCGGACCGCTTTGGCAACAGCCGGGGAGGACATGATGCCGCCGATCTGGAAGCCAGTCGCGACGACGAGGCCGTCGGGCCCTTCGGCCGGCGCGTCGATGATCGGGTAGGTGTCCGGGGTCGACGCATCGCCCGTCGGGCAGGTGTCCCCGCGGACGAACGAGGCGTTCTCGAGGTGATACAGCAGGTCCGGCAGCTCCGTGGCCACGTCGAACTTGAACGCCTCGGAGACGCCCGTGTGCCGCGAGCCGGGCTGGTCGACGGGAATTTCGCCGCCCCCGACGTGGAGGTCGCCGTTGTGCTCCGGTCGCCAGTACCGGTTCGTTCTCGGATCCCACCCCATCGGGTACCACCCGGGGAGCTCCGTCGCGGGCTCGAGCGTCGCCGCCTGCCAGCGGAACGGCCGGAGCGGGAGCTCGAGGTGGGGTCGGCACAGGTCCCGCGACCGCCAGCCGGCGGCGACGACGACGGTGTCCGCGCGCACCTCGCCGTCGGCCGTCGCGACGCCCGTCGTCGTGCCGTCCTCGACGAGCAGGCCCGTCGCCCTGACGCCGGTCCGCAGCTCCGCCCCACGATCGGCGGCCTCGTCAGCGAGCGTCACGGTGTAGGTGTACGGATCCACCCACCCGGTGTCGCCGTAGACGATGGCGCCGTCGTACCCCTCGAGGACGAACGTCTCCGGGTAGCGCTCCTCGAGGATCTGAGTCTCGACGAACTCGACGTCGAAGCCGGCCGCGCGCATCCGAGCGGCCTCCTCGCAGGCGCCCGCCGCTTCGCCGGCGAGGACGAGCCCGACGCTCTCGCGCTCAGTGAAAATGAACGAGCCGGTTCCGTCGAACGCGGGGAAAAACTCCGTCGCCGCCCGCGCGAACCGCGGATGAGCCCGGAACGACGCGCCGTTGGTCACCAGCCCCGACGCCTTTCCGGAGGCTTCGCTCGCGAGCTGGTCTTTCTCAACGAGGAGAACGTCGTGGTCGGTGGCGAGCGTCCTGGCGACGGCACAGCCGATCACCCCGCCCCCAACGACGACGACCTCCCGCGTGTCCTGCATACGCACACCACCTGCTTCATCCGTCTTTGTTCTATCGTCGGCGGGCGCCCGTTGCGCTACAGCACGTCGAGGTACCGTTGCTCCCACGCCGTGACCTGATCGTTGAACGCCGCGATCTCACGGCGTTTCACCGCCGTATACGCCCTGATAAACTCCTTGCCGAGCGCTGCAACCAGCATGTCGTCCTCCTCGAGGGCTCTCAGGGCCACTTCAGGCGAGGTAATCAGCGGCGGCCGCTTGCCGGCGGCATCGCCGTCGACAGGACTGCCGGGGTCGAGCCCTTCGCGGACGCCGTGGAACCCTGCGGCGAGCGTGGCGGCGACGACGAGATACGGGTTGGCGTCCGCGCCGGCGATCCGGTTTTCAACCCGTAGCGGTGGTGACTCCGGAATCCTGATTGCCGCCGTACGGTTGTTGTATCCCCACGAGCGGGTGTACGGCGAGAAGCTCCCGGGCGTGTAGCGCTTGAACGAGTTGATCGTCGGACAGCCCAGCGCGACGAGCGCGTCGGCGTGTTCGAGCAGGCCGCCGACAAACGCGCGGCCGGTCGCCGAGAGCTCGTCGCCGTCGGCGAACGCGTTCTCCTCGCCGTCGGACGCCGAGACGTGCAGGTGACAGCCGTTCGCGGAGGCGCCGGTAAACGGGACGGCCATGAACGTGCCCCGAAGCCCCTCCTCGCTGGCGGCACGCTTGACCAGTTCCCGGAAGGTAAACGCCCGGTCTGCGGTCCGCATCGGTCCGCCGTGGTCGAACAGCACTTCGAACTGGCCGGCGCCGTACTCATGCATCAGCACCCGCAGCGGGATGTCCATCGCGGCGCACCAGGACCGCAGGCGGTCGTAGACGGCGTCCGCCCGGTCGGTCGCCCGGGTGACACACTCGTGACTGCCGTCGGTCAGTGGTTCGACCGTCCCGTCGTTCTCCTCAAGGAGATGGAACTCCAGCTCCGCGCCGACCTCCACGTCGAGGCCGTCGCCGGACGCGAGAACGCGCCCTAACAGGTCGCGTGTGTACGCTTCGACGGGCTCGCCCCGGAACGAGTACGTACAGAGTACCCGGGCGGTGTCGTCGCGCCAGGGTACGGCCTGGTACGTCTCCGGGACGGGGTGGACCGTCCCGTCGGCGAAGTTCAGCGACTCGCCCAGACCCGTCCCCTCGGGCACGTCCGTCATTGAGGAGACGCCGAGCAGCAGCATGTTCATCGAGAATCCGTCGTCAAGCTTCTCCAGGAAGTAGTCGGCGTCGACGCGCTTCGACCGCGAGACGCCATCGATATCGGGAAACTCGAGAATCACCTGTTCGATGCCGTCGGCCTGCAGGGTCTCGGCGACATCGTCGACTGACATACGACACGCAGGCGCTCCCGACCGGAATAAACGTTGCCGCGAGCCGAGCCCTCCGTCAGCAGGGCGGCCCTTCGACGGCGCTCCGCATTACCCAACTTATTTAGCTCTCAGTCGCAACTCACAGCCCAGTTCGGTTGGAAACGCATGGCAGGCGACTACGACAGCGCCGACGAACCGAGCCGGGCGGGATCGCTATTTCGGGCGGCCCGGCGCCACCGCTACGCCGGGCTCTTCGTCAACGCCACTCCATCGGCGTTCTGGCTGACGCTGTTTTTCCTGATACCCCTGGCTGTGATGTTCCTCTACAGCTTCGGGGAGCGCGGCGCGTTCGGCGAGGTACTGATCGGTATCGACAACCTCGGCCTCCAACAGTACCGGACGTTCTTCATTCCGGAAGGGATGGGGGTGCTCCAGGCAGCCGTCGTCTCAGTCGCCTGGGCCGTCCAATGGGTCCTGCCGTTCGACGTTCAGCTGGTTGAGGCCGCCCCGACGCCGTACGTCCAGCTGACCGTCCGGAGCATCTGGTACGGGATCGTCACGACGGTCGTGGCGCTGGCGATGGGGTATCCGACCGCCTATTACATCGCCCGACTCGCCCCCGAGGGGTACCGGAACACGCTGCTGGCGCTGGTCGTGTTGCCGTACTGGGCATCGTACCTGGTCCGTGTGTACGCGATCCAGCTGCTGCTGGCCGACAACGGCCTGGTCGCGGGGCTGATCGAGCTGCTGCCGTTCGTCGCCTCGGCGCCGTCGCTGCTGAACAACGACTTCGCCGTCGAGTTCGGGCTCGTGTACATCTGGATTCCGTTCATGATCCTCCCGGTGTACGCCAGCGTCGAGCAGATCGATTTCACGCTTCACGAGGCCGCGATGGATCTAGGGGCAGACCGGCTGGACGCGTTCCTCCGGGTGACGCTCCCGCTGTCGCTGCCGGGAGTCGTCGCCGGAAGCCTGCTGGTGTTCATCCCCGCCGTCGGGGCGTTCGTGATCCCGGAGCTGCTCGGCGGCCCGTCGAACTCAACCATCGGCCGGTTCATCGCCTCGCAGTTCGGCGCCGCCGGCAACTGGCCGCTGGGGGCTGCCGCCTCGTTCGTGCTGATGGCGATCATGCTCGGCAGCATCTGGGTGTACCTCCGGCGGGTCGGGGGTGACTTCCTGTGAGCACGCCGACAGAGGCCCGGACGCAATCGGCCGCCGAGCCCGAACCGAGCCTTCCCGCCCGCCTCCGGCGGCTCCGGTCGGCGTTCATGGAACGATACGGCGGGCTCTTCCTCGGCGCCGAAGCCGCGTTCGTCTACCTGTTTCTCTACGTCCCGGTCGCGATCCTGGTGGCGCTGTCGTTCAACAACTCTCGGTTCGCGATCGTCTGGCAGGGGTTCACGACGAAGTGGTACCGGGCCCTGTTAGCCGGCGAGTCGATCGGGCGCGTCAACCCTGACGTGGCGTTCACTGCGCTGAGTAACTCCGTTCAGATAGCGGTCATCACGGTGATCGTCAGCACCGTCTTCGGGACGATGCTGGCGTTAGCGCTGGACCGTTACGAGTTCCCCGGCAAGCAGCTTTTCACCGGCGTCGTCTACATGCCACTGATAATCCCCAGCATCGTGATGGGGATTTCGCTGCTGTTGTTTTTCAACGCCGCTGGATTCGACCAGGGTATCGGGACGGCCATCATCGGGCATATCGCCTTCGATATCTCCTACGTGACGGTGATCGTGCTGGCGCGGCTCCAGAGCTTCGACCGCACCCTTGAAGAGGCTGCGATGGACTTGGGTGCCTCCGAACTGGAGACGTTCCGCTACGTCACGATGCCGCTGATAAAGCCCGGGATCATCGCCGGCGCGCTGCTCGGATTCGCGCTGTCGTTCGACGACTTCGTGGTGACGTTTTTTATCATCGGCAACCAGAACACGCTGCCGGTGTTCTTTTTCGGGATGGTCCGCCAGGGGATCTCCCCCGGGGTGAACGTCGTCGCGACGCTGATCCTGTTGGTGACGCTGGTGTTCATCGGTCTGGCCCAGTGGGTCGAGGGCATCACGTGGTAACACAGCTGGACCAATTCGGCCGACCAAGCGGCTGAGGCGGCGCTCGTCGACGGGTACGCAACCTTTATATTCCGGTCAGCGCGATGAGACACAGTACTCTGCCATGAGCAAGAAACGGCAAACAAACCGGCGACGGTTCCTGCGAACGACCGGGCTCGCCTCGACGGGCGCGCTGGTCGGACTGGCCGGCTGCACCGGTGGCGACGGCGGCGACGGCGGCGACGGCTCCTCGGGATCCGGGCAGTACCCGGGCAACGAGACGCTCCGCAGCGAGTTCGAGCTTCCGGAGTTCGACTTCGAGCTCGAGGACAATCTCAACATCTTCCAGTGGACCGCCTACTGGCCGGAGGGGACGGTCCAGCGATTCGAGGAGGCGTACGACGTATCGGTGAACGTCTCCAACTACGCGTCCAACGAGGAGTTGTTCAACAAGCTCAAGGCCGGCGGCACCAGCCAGTTCGACCTCATCTTCCCGTCGGACTACATGCTGAACATCATGGCCAACCAGGAGCTCGTCCAGCCGCTGGACAAACAGAAGATCCCCCATTGGGAGAACCTCGAGTCGTTCTGGGTGGACAACGCCCCCTACGACCCCGGCTCCGAGCGGTACTCGGCGCCGTACTTCTGGGGGACCTCGGGGATCGCTTGGAACCAGACGATGTTCGACGACAGCGTCCAGAGCGAGCTCCCGTTCACGTCCTGGGACGCGCTGTGGGACGAGCGGTTCGCCGGGCAGATGCGGATGCTCGACGACGTCCGCGAGACGATGGGTGCCTCGCTGAAGCGGCTCGGCTACTCGCTGAACACGAAAAACGAAGACGAGATCATGGAGGCCAAGGAGGCGCTGATCAACCAGAAGGAGCTGCTGAAGACCTACAGCTCCACCGCGATGGCCGAGAGCCTCATCAACGCTAACGCCTCCCCGATCCACACCTGGTCCGGAGCGCCGTTCCAGGCGTACTGGGAGCTGTACGAGGACGGCTCCTCGCCCATCGGCTACCGGGTGCCCGAGGAGGGAA
Source organism: uncultured Halobacteriales archaeon (assembly GCA_964561055.1). Lineage (GTDB taxonomy): Archaea > Halobacteriota > Halobacteria > Halobacteriales > Haloarculaceae > CAZLOO01. The sequence continues at coordinate 3,200 of CAZLOO010000002.1, read as the reverse complement.
GCGTTGTGTGGGTCGATACCGCCGCCGTCACGAAGGACGCCCAGAACCCCAACGCGGCCCACGCGTTCATCAACTACGTGTTGAACGCCCGGGTGAACGCCGACATCGCCAACTGGCTGTTCTACCCGTCGCCCAACGAGGCTGCCAAGGAGTTCATCAACCAGGACATGCTGGACAACGAGCGGATCTACCCGCCGGACAGCACCTTCGAGCAGTTGGAGTTCATCCGGAACCTCGGCGACACTACCAAGCTGTACAGCCAAGCCTGGACAGAAGTGAAAAACGCCTGATACCGGGACCAGGATGACCCGGTACGACGTCGAACTGGAGCACGTCACGAAGCGCTTCGACGACGTGGTCGCGGTCGACGACGTGAGCTTCGACATCGAGCAGGGGAAGTTCCTGACGCTGCTCGGTCCCAGCGGCTGTGGCAAGACCACGACACTGCGCTGTATCGCCGGCTTCGAGACTCCCACGGAGGGGGACGTGTACGTCGACGGGCAGCGGGTCAACGACGTGCCGCCGTTCGAACGTGACACTAGCATGGTGTTTCAATCGTACGCCCTGTTTCCCCACATGACCGTGGGGGAGAACGTCGCCTTCGGGCTGGAGATGAGGGGCCTCCCCGGGGAGGCGGCCCGGCTGTCCGACCGGGGGATATCCGGGACGATGCGACGGCTGGTCAGCCGCGAGGGCAGCGAGGAGATCGACGCCCACGTCGCCGAAATGTTGGAGCTGGTGGAGCTGCCGGGGATGCAGGACCGCCCGGTCGAAGAGCTGTCCGGCGGCCAGCAACAGCGCGTGGCGCTGGCCCGGGCGCTGGTGACCGAGCCGACGGTGCTGTTGCTCGACGAGCCGTTGGGGGCGCTGGATCTGAAGCTCCGAAAGAACATGCAGGTCGAGCTGAAGAACCTCCAGGAGGAGCTTGGGATCACGTTCGTGTACGTCACCCACGACCAGGAGGAGGCGCTGACGATGTCCGACGAGATCGCCGTAATGAACGGCGGCCGTATTGAGCAGATCGGCGACGCCAGCGCGATTTACGAACGCCCGGCCACGGAGTTCGTCGCGGACTTCATTGGCGAGACCAACCTCATTCACGGCGGCTACCGCGAGAACGGCGAGGAGGCGACGATCCGGGCCGACGGGCTCGCCTTCCGCGTGCCACGGACCCCGGACGCCAACGGCGACGTAGCGTTCGCCGTCCGCCCGGAGAAGATCCGTATCGGCGACGGCGCCGACACGCTCGGAAACGCCTTCGAGGCGGAGGTGATCGACGAGATCTACAAAGGCAACATCGGCAAGTTCGTGGTCAAGCTATCCAACGGCCAGCGACTGACCGTCGACATGCAGATCCGCGACCAGGGTCAGTACCTCTCCGTTGGCCAGACGGTGACCGTCGGCTGGTCGCCGGACAATACGGTCGTCCTCACGGAGTGACCCCAGTCCCCGCCGAACGGTCGAGCAGCGCCGGTGCCCTCCAGCCTACGATCATGAGTGACTCTATATACCCGAGCCACGACGAGGCGATAGCGATCGCCAACGGCGTCGATTACGGGCTCACGGCGGGCGTCGCCGCCGGTGACCCTTCGCTGGCCCACCGTGCTGCCGCGGACCTAGAGGTCGGCAGCGTCTGGGTGAACCAGTATTTCGGCACCGTTCCGGGGACGCCATTCGGCGGGTTCAAGCAGTCCGGTGTCGGCCGCGAGTGTGCCCAAGAGGCCCTCGACGAGTACACCCGAATGAAGGCCGTCAGCATGGCCTTGGAACAACCGGAGCTGTAACCCGGCCGGAAAAGCTTATTTCTCGGCGCGCTGTCCGGTGGATAGCATGCGCCAGCTGTACATCGACGGCGAGTGGGTCGACGCATCCTCGGGCGACGGTATCGAGGTGAACTCCCCGGTCGACGGGGACGTGATCGACACGGTACCGGACGCCGACGGCAGTGACGTCCGTCGGGCGGTCAAGGCCGCCCACGAGGCTCAGGGGGCCCTCCGGGAGATGACTGCCTTCGAGCGGGCGGCCGCTCTTGAGGAGGTGACGGAGTACTTCATCGACAACGAGGACGAGATCGCCGAGCTGATCACTCGTGAGGAGGGGAAACCGCTGCACGAGTCCTACGAGGAGACGGAGTACGTCATCGAGTCCAGCGAGGATTACGCTCACGACGCCATCCGGCTGTTCGGCGACGTGGTCCCCTCCGAGTTCAGCGGCCGGTTCGCCTACACCCAGCGTGAGCCGTACGGCCCGGCCGCGGTGATCAGCCCGTGGAACTTCCCGCTGGAGGTGCCCGGCGGAAGCATATACTCGGCGATCGCGACGGCCAACCCAGTGGTGTTCAAGCCGGCCGAGGAGACGCCGCTGACTGCCTACCACATCGCGGAGGCGTTCGCACGCTCGAGCTTCCCCGACGGCGCGTTCAACCTGCTCACCGGCGCCGGCGGTACCGGCGCCGAACTGGTCGGCCACCCCGACATTCAGCTGATCGCGTTCACCGGCAGTACGGCTGTCGGCCAAGAGATCGCCCAAACCGCCGCCGAGCGAAACGCCCAATGTCTGTTGGAGATGGGCGGGAAGGATCCCATCTTGGTGCTCGATGACGCCGATATCGAACACGCCGCCGAGAGCATCGTCGTCGGGAGCGCCCACAACGCCGGCCAAGTCTGCTGTGGCACCGAGCGGGTGATCGCCACCGAGGGCGTTCACGACGAGCTCGTCAACGCCGTCGTCGACCGGACCGAGCGGCTGGTCGTCGGCGACCCGTACGACCAAGAGACGGACGTCGGGCCGATGGTGAGCGAGCGGATTCAGCAGAAGGCCGTCGGCCACGTCGAAGATGCCGTCGCCGACGGCGCCCGACTCCGAACCGGCGGCGAGACCGAGGGCCTGTACTACCAGCCGTCCGTGCTGGACGGGGTTTCCGAGGAGATGGAGATCGCTCGTGAGGAGACGTTCGGCCCAGTAACGCCGGTGATCCGTGCCGAGGACTACGAGGACGCCATCGCTATCGCCAACCGCTCGCGCTATGGGCTCCAGGCGGCCGTGTTCACCGACTCGCTGCAGCGGGCCCACGACGCCGCCAACCGCCTCCAGGCCGGTGGGGTGTTCATCAACGAGACCAACAATTACTGGGAGCGGTTGCTGCCGTTCGGCGGCTATAAGCAGAGCGGCTCCGGCGGCCGCTACGGCAGCAAGTGGCA
>CAZLOO010000001.1:2917-35835 GCA_964561055.1 uncultured Halobacteriales archaeon | reverse complement strand
GTCACCTCAAGTTTGACCGGGACGGTGCGGCGGGCCTCCATACCCATCACAACACAACTCATATTTAAACTATTAATATGGTCCGATGGGGGAGTCAGCCTGCCACCGGCAACCGTAATAATGGAGCCAAGTGAACGCGCTTCCTCCCGCCCCTGAAGGGGTGGGTTTCCGCGCCGTGGTATCTGTGAATACAGCCTCTCTTTCTTGAGCACTCAGCGTTGCACGTCGGCTTCAGTTGTTGAGTCGAGCCGGACAACTACCCCGGTCCTCCGACTGTCACCCGATTACTAATAAAACAACACGAGCGTCAAAAGGTTGGGTGTTTTAAATCGGCCATGGCTATGCTCGGAGTGAGAGTTCCATGAATACCCACATTCACAGAGAACCGCCCGACCGAGGAGAGCGCCGAGTGAGTATCGAATGCAAGTATTAGTTCGACCCCTTGACCGAGCGAATGCTGGAAAAGGTCTGGCAGCAATGGATCCCGAGACGATGGATGAACTCGGTGTTTCCAGCGGTGACTACGTCGCTATCTCCGGTCCAACGGGTCGATCGGTCGTCCAGGTCCGGCCCTCGCGGTCACGCACCTCCCGGAGAGCGGTCGTCGGCATCGATGGCCAAACCCGGAAAACAGCCGGTGTCAATATCGATGAACAGGCTACCGTCGAGCCGGCAGACGTCGCCCCAGCTGAGCGAGTCACCGTCGCACTCCCCGACGGACTCCGGATTCGTGGCGAACTCGGCCCGTACCTGCGAAACAAACTCGCCGACCGAGCTGTCCAGACGGGCGATACCGTGCCGTTCTCGTTCGGTTTCGGCTCACTGGCACGACGGTCGAGTCGCCGCGTCCCTGTGACGGTCGTCGATACAGAACCTGATGGAACCGTGGTCGTTCGCGGTGACACCCGAGTCGAGGTGGCGACGGACTCTGCACAGCAGGAGGCCCTCCAGGAACAGGACGGTGAATCATCAGAGACGCCGTCGGTCACGTACGAGGACATCGGTGGATTGAGCGACGAACTCGACAAGGTCCGGGAGATGATCGAACTCCCGATGCGCCATCCCGAACTGTTCCAGGCGCTCGGCATCGATCCACCGAAAGGCGTGCTGCTTCACGGGCCGCCCGGCACCGGCAAGACGCTGATTGCTCAGGCCGTCGCCAACGAGATCGACGCGAACTTCCAGACGATCAGCGGGCCGGAGATCATGTCGAAGTATTACGGCGAATCGGAAGAGCGTCTCCGCGAGGTCTTCGAGGAAGCCGCGGAGAACGAGCCGGCGATCGTCTTTATCGACGAACTCGACTCTATCGCACCGAAGCGGGAGGACGTCAGCGGCGACGTCGAACGACGAGTCGTCGCCCAACTGCTCTCGCTTATGGACGGCCTCGAACAGCGCGGTGACATCACCGTCATCGCTACGACCAACCGTGTGGACGCTATCGACCCCGCCCTCCGACGCGGCGGACGATTCGACCGCGAGATCGAGATCGGCGTCCCGGACACTGCGGGCCGGAAAGAGATCCTCCAGATACACACCCGCGGGATGCCGCTCGCGGACGATGTCGACATCGATCGGTACGCTGAGAACACACACGGCTTCGTCGGGGCCGACCTCGAAAGTCTCACCAAGGAAGCCGCGATGACGGCGCTTCGACGGCTACGACCCGAGCTTGATCTCGAAAACGACGAAATCGATGCGGCGACGCTCGAAGCGCTCGAGGTCACCGACGATGACGTTCGGGCAGCACTCCGTGAAATCGAACCCTCGGCGCTCCGGGAGGTGTTCGTCGAGGTGCCGGACGTCACCTGGGACGACGTCGGCGGGCTCGACGCGACGAAAGATCGTCTCAAAGAGACCGTCCAGTGGCCGCTGGAGCATGCTGACGCGTTCGCCCAAGTCGGACTCCAATCGACGAAGGGCGTGCTGCTTCACGGGCGACCTGGCACGGGCAAGACGCTGCTGGCGAAGGCTGTGGCAAACGAATCCCAGTCGAACTTCATCTCGATTAAGGGCCCGGAGCTGTTCAACAAGTACGTCGGTGAGTCCGAGAAGGGCGTCCGCGAGGTGTTCTCGAAGGCCCGCGAGAACGCCCCGACCGTGGTCTTCTTCGACGAGATCGACGCCATCGCCACGGAACGAGGCTCTGGCGGCAGCGATTCCAACGTCGGCGAGCGCGTCGTTTCCCAGCTACTGACCGAACTGGACGGGTTGGAGGAACTGGAAGACGTCGTCGTCATTGCCGCCTCGAACCGACCGGACCTGATCGACGACGCGCTGCTGCGGCCGGGGAGAATCGAGCGACACATCGAAGTGGAGGCCCCGGACGAGGACGCCCGCCGGGAGATACTTGATATTCACACTCGTGACCGCCCGCTGGCTGACGACGTGGATATCGACGTGCTGGCAACCGAGACGGAGGGGTACGTCGGTGCTGACCTCGCATCGCTCTGTCGCGAGGCAGCAACCGCTGCGGTTCGTGAACACGTCCAGGCGACGGCCGCCGGGGAGGCGTCCTCTGTGGATGATATCGTTCTCACGCGGGCTCACTTCGAGCTCGCGCTCGAAGAAGTCAAACCCAGTAGCGAAAGCGATCTCAAGGGTATCGACCATCTCCGCGATTCGGTCCCTATCGAAGACTAACGGAACCTGCACGGCTCGGTGCGATCGCCTCCCGTCCTGGGTTTTTACCGGCTTCGCGCTCCTGATATCGAATCTCTACGCCGTTCCGGCCTTGACCTCAGACACTGTTGAGTATGTGCGTCACACCCGAATCATAAACGTGTTACTCAATACTACATTGGTTGCTATCAGCTCTCGAGCCCGCCATCACCCGGTTGATCACAAAATATCCGCCTATTAAAATGTCGCCGCTTGATACAGTCGGAAGGCGTTGCTCCCCGTGTCCGCTCACCAGCGGAGAGATTACACATGGTACTAGTTCCGTCCCGGTCATGTCCAGATACGCGACCCCGAGCACAAGAAGCGGTTGCCCCCGAGACGGCGAGACACGGCCTTTCGGACGCCGCCGAGGGAGGTGTTGAGCCAGATGGTGAGGCCATAGAGGCGCTGAGAGAGGCGGCAGCCGAGAAGACAGCCGAACTCGCCGGATTGGCGGCTCGCCATGCCCGCCGTCGCGGTCGAAAAATATCAGTTCCGATGAAGTTGTACGGGCGAACGAACGACATCAGGACCGAGAGGATCGTGGACGGGACCGATACCGACCGATCACAGATACGGTCCTGCCGACCCCTCCCCGGCGACTGAACGATGCCAGCATGCAACGATTGCGGTGCGTTCGTAACGCCACGATTTGCCCGCGTCTTTGGGGACAATGAACACGACATCTACGGCTGCCGGGGCTGTCTGCCAGCCTCAGCACTGTTCAAAGGAAATGCGTCACGGGATACCTCGTGACGCTGATGAGTACGTCAGCTCTTGATCAATGTGGACTCCGGTGAGTACATGAATCGACGGTTGCACGGGGGCTTTGCCAAGCTCCACGCACGGAGTCGCCACAAAGCCCCCGAGAAAGGGACTCCCGTCGAGACGGTGAATCTCCGGACCACGTCAAAGCCGTGCCACACCTGCGGTGAACACAGCTACCGACCACGACAGGGGATATTCAGATGTTTCAACGACGATTGTTAGGTCAGTGAGTACCAAGCCGCCGTGAACGGGGGGATGAACGTTGCAGATTGCTACCGTAGTGGAGAGAGTCGCCGCCAAAGCGACCGGGCTCCCCGGCAGAAGGCCGGTGACGATGGGTCGGCTACGGATGGACCTCTTTAACCGGGCCGCAAGACAGCCGAGCCGGTGCTGAAACCCAGCAGGTGACGTCTGGACCCTATGCGTGTTGAAACCAACAGGCCGCTTCCCTCGGTTTGAAATCCCCCTGAGACGGCCCCCTGGACAGCAGTATCAGGTCGCTCGCGAACATCAGGGGCACAATAGGGTCCTATTGGGGGAAGTTTTGAGCGACAACTGAGGAAAAATACCACTGAAATAAGGTCAAAAACACGACATTTTTTATCACTCCATCTTCCGACGGTCCACGCGCATGTCCCCCACACTGGACCGCCGTCAGGTGGTTATGGGTATCGGAGCCGCAGCCGCCGCGACGACTGTGGGCGCCGCCAACGTCCTTACAGCCGACCGTGCTGTCGCGTCCGCGAGCGGTGAGGACGACGCCCCCGCACGGCTACGGATAGTCCACGCCTCGCCGGATGCCCCCGCTGTTGACGTCCTCGTCGACGGGGAGGCTGCCCTCACGGAGGTATCGTTCCGGACGGTCAGCGAGTACCTCTGGCTTGCTCCCGACACGTACGCGATTACAATCAGGGCCGCTGGCGATCCGGACGCGGTGGTGTTCGAAGGCGAGGTGGGTCTTGAGGCCGACACTGACTACACAGCGGCAGCCATCGGCGAGCTCACCGAGGACACGTTCGATGCTAGGATTCTTACCGATCGAAACCGCGACCTCCCCGAGGCCGTCGCGGAACTCCGAGTCGTACACGCGTCGCCGGACGCCCCCGCCGTCGACATCGTCACCGATCACGGCAGACCGCTTGCGGAGGACCTGTCATTCGGCGACGTTGGCCATTATCGAGTGTTCTTCTCCGGCGACACAAACGTGGCTGTCCGCCCCGCCTCGGCAGACGAGGAGGACGTGAATCCGGTGTTCGAGACGGGCCTGACACTTGAGGGCGGGACGACGTACACCGTGTTCGCTCTGGGATATCTCACGCCCGACGATGAACCGGCCGACGAGCCGTTCGCCCTGGTTCCGGCAGGGGGCGGCCCCCGTCCTGACACGGCGCGAATCCGGGGCGTTCACGCCTCGCCGGACGCCCCGAACGTGGACGTGTTCATCGACGGGGAGAAAGTGTTCTCAAAGGTCCACTTCGGGACCGTCACCGACTACCTCCCGCTGACGGCGGACACCTACTCGGTGACCGTCACTGCAGCCGGGGACCCGGACACGGTCGCTTTTGAAGCCGCGGTGAGTCTCAAGGCCGGCACCGACTACACCGTGGCAGCCATCGGCGAACTCTCGGAGGATACAATCGGGCCCGTAGTCCTCATCGACGATGCGGATCTCGATCCGGATGAAGCCGGCGTGCGGGTGCTCCACGCGTCGCCGGACGCCCCCGCTGTCGATGTGACGACTGCCGACTCCGCGACCACACTCGTCGACGACCTCTCGTTTGGGAACGCCACCGGGGTCGTTAGCGTCGCTCCTGGGAGCTACATGCTGGAGGTTAAACCCGAAAGTGCGAGCAATGACAACCCCTTCGACGCAGAGTTCGATGTCGAACTGAGCGCAGGCCGGCTCTACACGGTCGTTGCGACCGGCTACTTCACCGCTGCCGACGAGCCGGCAAATACACAGTTTACCCTAGTCCCGGCGGTTACCGATCAGCGCGAATGACTCGACGCCGTCTCATTTAAAAATGAGTCGTTGGTCGTGATCCAGACGTTCCCAACTTCGTCGGTGCCGGACTACCGTGTCGAGTCGGTCGACCATGACGGCCCGACGTTACACGTCTCGATTACCGACGCCAGCGACAGCGGACCAGATGACGTCACCGTCGAAACCGTGTTCGTGTGAATTCCAGGCAAGACTCTTGAGAACGCCATCGTCATCACGAAGAGAGATGTTCCAAGTCGGCGGCGATAGCTGATCCCACGCAGGCGGTGTCCAACCCGTCGGTACCGAATGCGATGAGACGATTAGGTGAGACCTGAACGCGTGAGTCCAGTTTCCTCGGCCACCCGCTCCCGTGGCCGGTACGTAATATACTTCCCAGTTCTTCTGGCTCTGGCCTCTGGGACGGCATGATAGCCTCGCTTGAGAAGTGTTCGAAGGCGCTGGCGGACGCGCAGCGCCACCGGCTACTACTCGTACTCCCGGAGAGCAACCCCCAGGGTCCTTACGCCGGCCAATGCCGGGAGCGTGACGGACACCGACGACGACACGGCCTGAGCGCTGGTACGGCATCGCCACATCCACTTTCCGAAACTGGAGCAGTGGGGCTTCGTCGATTGGGACGGCAAGAGCGGCCATATCCGGGGACCGGCGCTCTGTGTGATGCGGCCGCTGCTGGAACTGCTCCGCGACGAGGCGGACACGCTCCCGGGTGGATCTACAGTAGGGGCCCTCGCCCGCTCAGCGCCCTCACGACTCGACGACCACGCGGCCGTCCCGCCGGAGACACACCTCCACCCCGGCGTAGCCGAACGACATGCCCACCGACGGATGCTGGCCGTCCGGTCGCCTGCTGAACAGCGTGTTGAGGGCGTCCGTGTCGACGGCCTCTGTCAGCACCGGTAGCTCCATAGGATCGCAGCCGGTGGCGGTGGCAACGGCCTTGACGACGGCCGTGCTCGCTGGCGTGGCGCCGTCCCACCGGTGGTCGGTTGCCCTGTCCGACTCAAAGTGGTCATCGGAGTCCGACCGCTCGCCGTGGTCGGTCACAATCCCCCACCGACTGAGGGATCGGGCGCAGCACGATCTTCGACGACGTTCATCGTCGAGCGTGAATTTTTAGCGTCAGCGATATAAAATTATGTGAATATTCGGGCGAACGCTGCTCACCGTCGCCGAATTGCTAGGTGGGCAGCGTCCGGAGGACGACCACCAGGCTGTTGACCTCGCTGCTGCCCCAGATGGCCGTCTCGCCGCGGGGATCGAAGGAGTCGCCGACGCGCAGGCTCACGAGCGTCTTCTCGCCGTCGACCATCAGCAGCCGTCCGGACGGCGTATCCGACCAGTTCCACAGCAAGTCGAACGGTCGGCGCCGGGCACCTCCTTCCGGACGGTCCTCTCGATCAGATCGGACATGTTCGTCCCTCGGATGACGCCCTTCCCCCGGCGCTCGCGGCTCGCAGCGCGCCGGTGAGCGCCCGGGACAGTAGTTGGTTGACGGTCACATAGACGACCTTCTCCTCGGTGGTCCGGACGAAGCCCACTCCCTGCCGGTAACCGTCCGGCGCCCGGTGACCGTCCAGACGCCGCGCTGTTCGCTGCTGCGGTCGCTCGACTTCGCCCCTCCAGAGCGTCAATCAGCACATTCGCCCAGTGGGCGTCTTCTGTTGGAGCCGGGCGGCCGCGGTCTTCGTGGAGAGGGGCCAGAACTGTTTGGACGAGGACTGCTGGACGTCGATCAGCTCCTCTCGGAGGTGCTGGATGGCGTCGTACACGCGGATCCAGGGGACGTCAGCGATTTCGCTGACCTGCTGTGTGGTGGCTCCGCCGAGCCCCACCAGCGCCAGGACCGTCCGGGCGGCGTACGCCCCGAACCCGACGGCTCAGAGCTGTTCAACGACCACCGAGCGGAGCTCGCTGGTGTCTCGAGACATGCGGGTCTTGGAGTGAGAAAAACCACCCGAACGGGTGGTTTCGGCGCGCACCGACAGAACGGTTGGGACCCAGTCTGCAAGTGCGCGCAACCAATTACTCGGGCGGCGTCCGTATAACTGTGGTGTGATTAACTGGGTTAACTCTTCGGCAGCAGGACGGCTGAAGGGCACGCTGACCTTTAATATCGAAGAGCGGTGTAACTCGATGAGTTACGGAAATATTTCAGCTCGTTTTTAGGTTTAGAGGAAACACCTTTGTCGCGACGTGCGAAGACCTACGACAGACGGCTGTGCGAGCAGGCGTCGAGGTTGGGACCCATGGAGGATATTTCGAACGAGTCACAGGCGGTCGGGCTGCTCCAACAGCTCGGCCTCAAAGAGTATGAGGCGCGGTCGTTCGTGGCGTTGTCGCGGCGCCCCTACGGGACGGCCAAGGAGATCAGCGAGAGCTCGGAGGTACCGCGTACCCGAGTGTACGACGCCGTGCGGGTACTAGAGAGCAAGGGGCTGGTCGAGGTGCAACACTCGAACCCGCAGCAGTTCCGGGCAGTGTCGGTTGACGAGGCCGTCAAGACCCTCCGGATGGAGTACGAGCAGCGCATCGAGTCGCTTCGGGAGGCGCTCAGCGGGCTGGAGCCGGCGACCGACGCGGAGACCACGGACATCACCCACGAGGTGTGGGCGCTGTCGAACGGGAGCAGCATCGCCACCCGGACCTACCAGCTGATCGACGACGCCGAGGAGGAGATCGCCCTCGTCGTCGGTCACGAGGCGGTGTTCACTGACGAGGTCGTCGAGAAGCTGTCGGCGGCCCAGAATCGCGGGGTGAGCGTCGTCATCGGCACCGTCTCCGAGGAACTCGAACGGACCGTTCGCGAGGCGCTGCCCGACGTGGAGGTGTTTGTCTCCGGGCTGGAGTGGCTCACCGAGTCGGGGATCGCCGGCGACGGTACGGAGATCAGTCGGCTGCTGCTGGTCGACCGGCAGGCCATCCTAGTGAGCTCGTTCGACGCCACGGGGGGGAGCCTGGACCACGAGAAGGCGGTGTTCGGCCGCGGGTTCAACAACGGCGTCGTGACGGTCGTCCGCCGGTTGATAGCGACCGGCCTCGAGGGCTTCTCCGCAGCCGTCGACTGAAGCGGATCACGGCAGTGCTCCTCGCAGGCCCGCACCTGGCGCCGAAGTGACTCCCTCGTTGGGCGCCGTGGCGGACTGCCGTTACCGTCACCCGGAGTCTGATCGCTACCGGCCGGCCGTTGGCGGTCCCACAGGCGGAGCAGGCCGAGTGCTTCGGGGCTTGACCCCGAGGCCATTCACTCTGTCGGATGGGGGCCGGGGCGATAGTACGACGCGAGCTGCCCGGGTGCTGACAGTCGTCGAGCCACCCGAGGCCGTCGGCATGTCGGTACCTATGCCCTACAGAGGAGGTCACGGTTGGGGGGCGCAGCAGCTGCAGGCGACGCTCCCGTCTCCGAGGGTAGCCACCCACACATGAACCGAGCCGCGGGTCCCTGGCAACGAGGCTGGTACGGGTGAGAGATCGCCTCTGGGGAGCGGGGTGGATGGATCAATACCGGGGGCGACCGCGGACACCAGTGTTATGACGCTCTCCGGCCACCGGGACGGTACCCACGATGGCCTCACCAGGGCGGACAGACGGCGGACGGGACGGTGGTAGTGAAGCGACCGGGGGCGTCGAGAGACGGCTGAAGCGGCTTGACGCCTACCGCTCGGAGTACGACCTCGAGGCGGTGTGGTTCGGGAGGCCGAGCGGGTTCGCCTGGCTCACCGGCGGCGGCGACAACGTCGTCGACCGCGCCGACCCGGTCGGCATCGCCGCGGCGGGGTACGACGGGGAGACAGTGACCGTCGTCACCGACGGCATCGAGGCGCCGCGGCTGCGGGCGGAGGAGCTCCCCGAGGGGTGGCGCGTCGAGAGCTACCCCTGGCACGCCATGTCGCTGGCGGAGGCGGTCGCCGAGCACAGCCTCGCCCCCGCGGCCGCCGACTTCGACGTCCCGGGGTTCGACCGGGTAGAGCTTGAGGCGCTTACCCGACCGCTCACCCCTGACGATGTCGACCGCTATCGCGCGCTGGGCGCGGAGACGGCCGCCGCCGTCGAGCGGGTGTGTCGGGAAGCCGCCCCCGGGGATACCGAGCGGCAGGTCGCCGCGGCGCTCCGGTCGGCGTTGACCGAGCGGGGTATTGAGACACCGGTCGCCCTGGTCGGCGGCGAGCGGCGTGCCCGGGCGTACCGTCACTTCACGCCCCAGGACGCCGAGCTGGGTGGGTACGCGCTCATCTCCGTGACGGCGGCCCGCGGTGGGCTCCATGCCAGCTGCACCCGGACGGTAGCGTTCGACCCGCCCGACTGGTTGGAAACGCACCATCGTGACGCGGCGGCCGTCGAGACGACGGCGCTGGCGGCGACCCTCGCGCACGGCCGGCAGGGCGGCACCGCCGGCGACGTGTTCGCTGCTGTCCAGTCGGCCTACGCCGACCGGGGCCACTCCGGGGAGTGGCGCGAGCACCACCAGGGCGGGCTGGCCGGCTACGCCGGCCGGGAGTGGATCGCCACCCCCGGCTCACCGACCGAGCTGCGCCTCCCGGCGGCCTACGCCTGGAACCCGACGGTTGCGGGCGCGAAAAGCGAGGACACGGTGCTCGTCGACGACAGCCACGAGGTGTTGACCGCGACCGGGGACTGGCCGACCAGCCCGGTTCCGGCGGTCGGTTTCGACCTGACGCTGGAGCGGCCCGACGTGCTGGTCCGGTGAGCCCGTCCCAGGGAGCGGTCAGACCGCGACAGCCGACCGGAACTCCGGCCGGCCGGCCACGCCGAGGTCCACCCGGAACAGCCCGCCGGCGCCCTGGCCCTCGGTCGCCCGTTCGCCCGGACAGGCCGTTGTGACGTACGCTGTCTCCCGTGCGGGCCCGCCGAAGGTGAGCGAGGAGACCTTCCGAGGGGGAAGCTCGACCGTTCTGATCCGGCGTCCCTCGGGGCTAAACCGGACGAGCGAGCTGCCGTTCCAGAACGCCGACCAGACGTGATCCTCCTCGTCGACGGTCAGCCCGTCGGGCATCCCCTCGAGGTCGGCAGCTTCGACGAACGGCACCGGGTCAGTGATGGCCCCTGAGGCCCGGTCGTAGGCGTACCGGTAGATCGAACCGGGACGCTCCGGGTCGTGCTGGCGGCTGTCAGTGAAGTACATTGAGCTGAGGTCTCCAGTGAAGCCCATCCCGTTGGGGAGTCCACAGCGATCGCGAACCAGTTCGAAGCCGCCGTCGGTGTTGAGCCGGTAGAGCTGGCCCGGGAGCTCCCGGTCGGGGTCGGGCATCACTCCCGCGAACACCCGTCCCTCGGGGTCGGCGATGACGTCGTTGAACCGCTCGTTGAACCGCTCGGGATCCGGCGCAACGACGGTGTCGGCTGTCCCGTCGGCCGGGGCGAATCGCGTCACTCGCCCCGCGTCCCCGAACAGCAGTAACGCCCCGTCGCTCTCGATGGTGACACCCCCGATCGGTCCGTCCGGGTGATCGTAGGCCAGCTCATGGCGGCCGGTCGCCGGATCGAAGCTGTAGAGCCGGCCCGGCGGGATGTCCACCCAGTAGAGCAGCCCCTCGTCGGGATGCCAGATCGGGCCCTCCCCGGTCTCACAGGCGATGTCGACGACGAGTTCCGGATCGGTCGCCATGTCGGTACAGGGGGAGTCCGAGTCTTAATACTGGGTGGCACCCAGACCGGCCTGCCCACGGCCCCGCAGCCGGGACCGTCCTCGACCCGCCCCGGTCACAGCTCGAGGCGCTCGCCGGCCTCGGCCGCCCGGTGGACCCCCTCGATTATCTCCAGGTCCCGGAGGCCGTGGCGGCCGTCCGGGACGATCTCGGCGCCGGTGAGCAGGCGGTCGGCGAAGTAGTCGAACTCCTCGCGCATCTCCGTCACCTCGTCGCTGCTCGCGTGGTCCAGCTCCAGGCTGAGCTCGCCGGTCTCCACCCGGAGCCCGACCGTCCCGTGGAACGCCGGCCGCAGCTCCAGCCGCCCGTCCGTGCCGGTGAGGGTTAGCTGGGTCCCCTGGTGGGCGTTCTGGGAGGCTGTCGACACCATGCCGACGCCGCCCTCCAGCTCCAGCAGGAACGCGGAGCGCTCGTCGTCGAGTCCGTCGAACGCGGGGTGCGGGCTGGCCATCGACGCCTGGACGGCGACCGGCTCGCGGTCCAGCAGGAACCGGGCGGTGTTGATGGAATAGATGCCCAGGTCCATCACGGAGGTGCCGTAGCCAGTGAGTTCCGGGGTAAGCCGCCACTGGTCCTCGTCGGGAATCATCTCCAGCAGCGGCTGGCTGTTGGCGCCGTACGCCTGCACTGGCTCGCCGAGCAGCCCATCGCGGACCAGTTCGCGGGCGCGCCTGACGGCGGGGTCGGTCTGCATTCGGTAGGCGGTCATCAGCGGCACGCCCTCGCGCTCGCAGGCCTCGACCAGCCGGCGGCCCCGCTCGACGCTGGCCTCGAGGGGCTTCTCGCAGAGCACCGCCTTGCCGAGCTCCGCGGCCGTCTCGGCGTACTCGAGGTGGTAGGCGTTCGGCGTCGCCACGTACACCGCGTCGTAGGCGTCGGCCGCGGCGCCGTCGTGGAACTGCTCGTAGGTGAGCGCGTGGTCGACGCCGTTGCGGTCGGCGACCCGGTTGGCCTTCTCGGCGGAGCTGCTGACCAGGACGGTCGTCTCGCACAGCTCCGCGTCGGCGATGGCGGGCAGCGCGACGTCGACGGCCCACCAGCCCAGCCCTACCAGCGCGTACCGAACGGTGCCGTCGTCGGCAGTCGCGGTCTGCCAGTCCCGGGCGTCGTACCCCCGGAGCCAGTCGGTCAGCGACATGCTCCCGGTGCTCGCCGCGGGAGTCGCCACACGCTACGCCGGTCCGGCCGGTTGGACGCTCGGTAGGCTCGCATTCGGTCTCACCTGGGTAGTCCAACTCCGGGGCGCCGTGGTATAGATACTGTGCCAGACGACCACTACCCGGCGACGGTGGCAGCGCAGCCCCTCCGTGAGCGAGCAGAGCGGGGTAGCTTACAGGAAGGTCGGCCCCTCGACGGATTCCGTTTCGGCCTCCCGCCAGGAGTGGGCCGGCGCCCAGTCGAGCACCTCGCGGGCGTTGCGGTAGTCGATAGCGGACTGCTCGCCGCTGATGTTCACCTCCTCGGGGAGGTCGCCGTAGACCGCCTCGACGGCATCCAGCGTGTCGACCCCGAGCAGGTTCTCCTCGGCAACGGCCATGAACGGCTCGTGGCCGTCGAACTCCGCCTCCATCGAGGTCTCGACCAGCGAGACGACGTCGCGGATATCGACGTACGAAAAGAAGTTTCCGGCGGCGTTGTGGCCGCTGATTCCGAAGGAATCGCCCAGCTCCGCCGTCTCGAGATCGAAGTGCTCGCGGATCGTGGTCGCGTCGTAGTTGCCGGGGTAGTTGATCCAGGACGGCCGGATCGACGCGACGGAGACGTCGTACCGGCGGGCGGTCATTTTCGCGATCTCCTCGCCGGACACCTTCGAGGTACCGTAGGGGTCCTCGGGCCGGAGCGGGTGGTCGACATTGATTGGGAAGTAGTCCGGCAGGAACGACGGCTCTGCGAAGACGGTCCCGTAGACGGTCTCGCTGGACGCCCAGACCACGTCCGCCCCGACGCTGCCGGCCGCCGTGAGCACGTTGTACGTGCTGATAGTGTTGTTCTCGTAGACGTGCGCGCCGCCGTGGCCTAGCGGGTTGGGGTAGGCGGCGAAATGAACCACGTAGTCCGGGTCGAAACTGCTCACCAGCTCCCAGGTCTGGCCCTGGTCGGTGAGGTCCGCGATTCTGAAGTCGACGTTCTCGGGGCCGGCCTCGGGATCGGGCCGCGAGAGGTCGATGCTCCGAACGTCCCACCCACGGTCGGCCAGCGAGGAGACGATCCAGCTCGCTGCACCGCCCATTCCGCCTGTGACGACTGCTCGTGTCATACGGCTACGGGTACGAAATCACGTATCAAATGCGTTGTGTAGTCGAACGGCGTGTCGCCCGGCGCTGACGCGCGCTTCTCTCTCGTAGCTTTGAAATTCCAGGGCGGTTGTTCCACCGCCCCCGGTGAACCGGGGACTGTGGGTCGCCGGAGGGACGACGCCGGCCACCACGGGGGAGCCGTCGCCGCCGGGGGGTGTCCGTGTCCGTCCCTGTCAGGAAACACGTATAGCACTCGAAACCGCCACGGTGAATGTGACCGAGAGACCGAGTCAACGCACGAATCCGCTCGAGGGACGGGCGGCGGTCGTCACCGGGGCCAGCTCCGGTATCGGTGCCGCGACCGCCAGGGTGCTCGCCGAGGACGGCGCCGACGTCGCGCTCGCGGCCCGCCGCACCGACCGCCTAGAGTCGCTGGCAGAGGAGATACGCACCGAGACCGGCCGCGCCGCCGAGGTCGTCCCTACGGACGTGACCGACTCCGGTGCCGTCGACGCGCTCGTCGAGGCCACCGTCGATCGGTTCGGCCGGCTGGACGTCGCCGTCTGTAACGCCGGGCTCGTGGCCGAGGAGCCGCTCACCGAGATGACCGACGAGGACTACGAGTTGATGCGCGGAGTGAATGTCGACGGGATGTTCTACACCGCCCGGGCGGCGATGCCACACCTCATCGATGGGAGCGGCCACCTCGTGTTCATGGGCAGCATGTCCGGCAACCACCCGCGACCGGCGACCCCGGTGTACGCCGCGACGAAGTGGTGGACCAGGGGGCTCGCCATCAGCCTGCAGGCACGCTTCGGCGAGGAGGGTGTCGCTGTCTCCTGTATCAACCCGACCGAGGTGCGCACGGAGTTCGGCTCCGAGACCGGCACCCCCTCGAAGGAGACGTTCGATCCGGGCGAGGTGACCGAGCCGATCGAGATCGCCGACGCAGTCGCCTACACCGTCCGCCAGGAGCCGCCCAACTCGGTGACGTCACTGGACATCTACCGGCGTGACAAGCTGAGCCACTTCTGACCCTGGCTGCCGGGGCAGGGCCCGCAGTCAGTCCTCGGCGGTGGGGCTGACGGGGTGGCCCGCCTCGGCGCTCTCGAATAGTGCGTCGAGTACCCGCGCGTGGGCGACGCTCTCCTGGCGGTCGATCCGGGGCGTCTCGCCGCTGGCCACGCAGTCCGCGAAGTGCTCGACCTCCAGCCGGTAGTGGTCGGCCGGGGCGAACTCCTCGGTGACCGTCCGGCTGTCGACGCTGTAGGTCAGCGACGTGGTTCCCGTGACGTCGACGTCGAAGGTAGGTTCGGCTCGAAGCCAGCCGTCGTCGGTCTCCACGCGGTAGTACTGGGTCAGCGGGGTGTCGAACCCGGACTGTACGCGGGCGGTCGCCCCGGAATCGTACTCGAGAACGCCAGCCATCTGGGTGTCAACGCCGCTGTCGCGGCGGTCGGTCGTCGTCGCGTACACCCGGTCGGGTTCCCCGAGGAACAGCCGCGCGGCGCTGACTGCGTACGTGCCGACGTCGAGGACGGACCCGCCCGCCAGGTCGGGGTCGAGCCTGATGTCCGTCGCTCCGTCGGCCATTCGGAAGGTGAACGTCGAGGTCACCGCCCGCACCTCGCCCAGTTCCGTGGCGACCACCTCGGCCGCCCGCTCGGTCAGCGGGTGGAACCGGTACATAAACGCCTCCATCAGCGTGACGTCGCGGCTTTCGCAGTAATCGAACAGGGCCGCCGTCTCGCCCGCGCTCGGGGTCAGCGGCTTCTCGCAGAGCACGTCCAACCCGGCATCGGCCGCCCGGCGCGTCCACTCGGCGTGCAGCCCGTTCGGGAGCGGGTTGTACACCGCGTCGAGGTCGTCGGCTTCGAACATCGCCCCGTAACCCTCGTAGGCGCTCTCGATGTCGAACCGGTCGGCCACCCTCTCGGCAGCGGCTCGATCCCGCGAGGCGATGGCGGCGACCTCGTGGTCGCTGTCGACGATTGCCGGGATAACCGCGCTGATACCGATGTCGGCGGTGCTGATGACGCCAAAGCGCATACCCTCTCCAGTGTCGGAGACGTACCTAAACGCTCGGGTACCAGCAGGGCCGTTGTCCATCGACCCGTCGCGGTTCCCGGCGGTCCCCGGCCTTGCCGGCCGTCAGTTCACGACGTTGATCAGCGGCTCGTCGTCGAGCCACCGCGCGATATCCTCGGTGAGGATCCGCGGCCCGCCGAGAACGGCATCGCGTGTCGATCCGGCGACGTGCGGCGAGAGGACGACGCCATCACACGACAGCAGCGGGTGGTCGGCCGGCAGGGGCTCCTCGCGGAAGACGTCGAGCGCGGCCCCGGCGATCTCGCCGCTCTGGATGGCCTCCACCAGGGCGGCCTCATCGACCAGCCCGCCCCGGGCGGTGTTAACCAGGAACGCCGAGGGTTGCATCCGCTCGAACGCGCCCGCGTCGAGCAGCTCCTCGGTCTCCGGGGTCAGCCGAACGTGGAGCGTCACGGCGTCGGCCCGTTCGAGCAGGGCGTCCATCCCGAGAGGGACGGCCCCAGCCTCCCGTATCGCCGCGTCCTCGACGTACGGGTCGTGGGCCAGCGTCGTGGCATCGAACCCCTGGAGCCGGCGAGCGACTCCCTGGCCGATGTTGCCGAACCCGACGATGCCGATCTCCGTGGTCCGGACGTCCGGCGGCAGCCGGTCGGGGTCGAACACCTGGTTCCACTCTCCCGCCGAGAGCGCGCCGTGGTGGGTGGGGATGCCCCGAAGCCGGGCGAGCAGCATCGCCACCGCGTAGTCCGCGACCGCGTCGCGGTTGCGCCCCGGCGCGTGGATCACCTCGATACCCCGGTCCCGACAGGCCGTGACGTCGACGTTCTCGGTGCCGCCCCGTGCGGCGGCGACGAGTCGCAGTCCGTCGGCGGCATCCAGCAGGGCCGCCGACACCGGCGCCTTGTGCACCACCAGAACGTCGACGCCGTCGAGCCGCTCAGCGATGGGGTCGGTGTCATAGGCGCCCGGCCCATCGGCCTCCATGCTCATAGTCTCGTCGCGGAACGCCGTCGGCGACGCGTCGGCCATCCAGTCCATCCGCTCGAACTCGACCCCGGCTGCCTCGAGGTCACCGAGGGCCTCGTACATGTACTCGCTCGGTTGCTGAGGGTCGCCACACAGGAGGACGGTCACCGACATTCGTCAGACGGTTCACCGGAGCCGGTAATCAGCGTTTCCCACGCCGGTCCCATCCCCTCCCGGGCCTGTTGAAAGGCTCTGGCGACGGTCCGGTAGCGCTCGATCCGCGCGGGGTCGGGGTCGTGGCTCCGGGCGACCGTCACCGTCTCCTCGACCGCCGCCGCGGCGTCCGCGTAGCAGCCGGCCGCCACGCCCGCACAGAGAGCAGCTCCGCGGGCTCCCATCTCCGTGCCGGCGGGTACTCGGGTCGTATCGGCGAGGAGGTCGGCGAACAGCTGCGTCCAGAGGCGGCTCTCGGCACCGCCGCCGGTCACCCGGAGGTCCGTCACCTCGACATCGAAGGCTCGAACCCCGAGTGTCAGTGCCGTCGCCACCCCCTCGTACACGGCTCGGAGGAGGTCGGCCTTGGTGTGTTCGAGGCCCAGCCCGTAGAACCCGCTGCGAGCGTTCGGGTTGTCGGTCGAGCCCCTGAGATACGGATGGAAGACCAGGCCGTTCGCCCCGGCCGGGACGGCCTCGGCCCGCTCTTCGTACACCGTGTATGGGCTGACATCCCGGTCCCGAGCGGTCGCGCGCCACTGGTCGCCGAACTCGTCGACGAACCAGTCCAAACAGGCAGCTCCGGCGCGGGTCCCGCGGTAGCGCAGCCAGCCGTCGAGATATCGTCGGGGCAGCCCTCCGGTCCCGGTCTCCGGGCCGTCCACGACCACGACGCTCTGGCCCCAGGTCCCGAGGATAACCGTCGCCTGTCCCGGCGCGACAACGCCGGCGCCCAGCGCGCAGGCGCCGACGTCGTGCAGGCCTGCCGCGACAGGCGTCCCCGGGGGCAGGCCCGTCGCCTCGGCCGCCGCCGGCGTGACCGTTCCACACCGGGCCGTACTGTCGACGCGGTCGGGAACTGCCTCTGCGTACTCGGCGAGATCGAGCGTCTCCAGCACCCCCGTGACGTCGCCGTCGGGGGGAACGAGCGCGCTACCGTCCATCGGATCGGTCGTTTTCGCGCCCGTGAGCCGGTGGTTCAGGACGTCCTTGCAGAACAGCATCCTGTCGATGCGGCCGGCGGTCTCAGGACGCTCACGGTCGAACCAGGCCAGCAGGCTGTAGGGGTCAGCGCCGAACGGCTCCCACCCCAGGCGGTCGCTGACCCGCTCCAGCCGGCCCTCACGCTGCCACTCTTTGAGGATGCCGGTCGCGCGGTCGTCGGTGGACTTGATGCCGCAGACCGCCTCGCCCGCCGCGTCGAGTGCGTACAGTCCGTGTCCGTGGCCGGCTACCCCAACCCCTTCAACCGCCGCGGGGTCGACGGCCTCGTCGGCCAGCACCGCGGCGATTAGGTCGCTCGCCGTCGACCAGAGCGCGTCGTGGTCCTGCTCGTCGCAATTCGATGCCGCCGTCAGCTCCGGGGTCGGCGCCGACACGCTCGTGAGAGCTGTACCGGCCGTATCGAGGGCGACGACCTTCACGTTCGTCAGCCCGGCGTCGACGCCGATGAGAACCGATTCCGCCGTCATTCCGTAGCGTACCGACTTCGCCCGGCGCTGCCGGTGAGCTCGGAGAGCTCGACCATCACATCGGCGAGCCGCTCGCGGACCGCTTCGCCGACCACGTGCGGGTGGAAGTGTTCCTTCACTGGTGCCCAGTCGGCGTCCTCGAACATGCCGGCGCGGTCGTCGGCAACGCCCGCCGGCGGTTGGATGGCGTCGGCGTGCTCGTGATAGAAATCAGCCGCCGTCCGGGCGTACTCGTATTGGTAGCGAGTGTTCTTGTTGAACTTTCGGACGCCGGCGGCGAGGAACGCCGCCACCTGCTCGTCGGTGACCCCGGAGGAGCCGTGGACCACCAGCGGTACGTCATGGCCGGCCGCCCGGAGCGCGTCGTCGACGGCCGCTGCGACCGACGGTCTTACCTCGAGTCGCCGGCCGGAGGCGACACCGTGCTGGGTCCCGACTGACACCGCCAGCAGGTCGCACCCGGTTCGCTCGACGAACTCGACCGCCCGCTCGGGGTCAGTGTAAAACGCCTCCTCGGGAGCAGTCTCGGTGCCCCCCTCCATGCCCGCAACCCGTCCGAGTTCGGCCTCGACGAGCATGTTCGTCCCTGCGTGGACCCGTTCGACAGCCTCCCGGGTCAGCGCGACGTTCTCCTCGAACGGCTGATTGGAGGCATCGACCATCACCGACGAGGCGCCCCCGGCCTCCACCACCGCATTGAGCAGGTCCGACTGGTCGGGTAGATGGACGTGATCCACGTTCCAGAACACGCCGACATCGACAGTCTCAGCCAGCTGCTCGAGATATCCTCCGAACGCCCCGATGCCGGCCGCGACGTCGCCGCCGCCGTAGAACGCTAACGTTCCGCGACCGGTCTGGACGATCAGATCCGATTGGGCGCGGTCGGCCCCCCACAGCAGCCCGATGAGGATATCCAACTGTGTCACGTTGCTCGCGAAGAACCCGTACCCGCCGTCACGGGCGGCGGCGTACAGTTCGGATAGACGTCCCCCATCGTAGTACGGCATACTCCCGGTCTCGCGTGCGAGCCATCTAATAGCTGCCGCCTGCACGGCTGGTCGACGGTTTCAGGAGGGGGCTGTCCCCACGAGAACCGGCTGGGGTATCTCTATGGCAATACCGTGGACTCGGTCACCACCTGATATCGGCCCAGTCGATGACCACATCCCAGATCAGCTCGGCACCACCCAGGAAGACGATCCAGGCGGTGACACCGAACCCCACCAGCGCTGCGACGAACGCGGCGATAGTGGCTACCGTCCCCTCCTCTCCCGTGACGAGCACGACCGCTTCGACGAGCAAGACCGTGCTGACGAGCATCGACAACATGAATACGACGAACCGAACGTACGGGTGTTTGCGCTCCCAGGTCGCCTGTCGGCGGCGTATCAGGGCGTACACGCTCGGCGCGAACAGAAGCGTGAGACCGATAATGTGCCGGACTTCTTCGGCTGCGCTGGCGGCCGGAACCGCCGATCCCGCGATGACGCCCCCGAGCAGTCCCAGTCCCAACGCCCACGACCACCGTGAGCCGAACCCCAAGTTCACGGCCACCCACTGTCCGCGGCGTCCGGACCGTCTGTACGGACGGTGGTCATCGGTAGGCAAGTCGGTGGCCCGTGGTTAATCCTTTCCGGTGCGATCGAAGTCAGCTGCCCCGATGAACCGCCGCGGCTTCGAGACTGGCTGCCGCCAAGCCCACGGGCGCTTCAGTTGTCGGCCGCCAGTCCCTTGGCGAACTGCTCGGCGAACAGCAGGTAGATGATTAGCGTCGGCAACGCGGCGAACAGCGCCGCGGCCATCCGCAGCCCGAAATCGATCCCCGAGAGATCGACCCCGATGCCCGCGAGCACGAGCGTTACCGTCGCGGCAGGGCTGCTCGAGCTGCCGATCAGCGTCAACGAAAACAGGAACTCGTTCCAGATCGCGGTGAACTGGTAAATAAACACGACGCCGATCATCGGCTTTGACAGCGGGAGAACGATCCGCTGGTAGATCCGCGTGATGCTGGCCCCGTCGATCTTCGCGGCTTCGACCAGTTCGTCCGAGAGGTTCAGGTAATAGCCCCTGAACAGCAGCATACACAGCGGAATCCCGTAGACGACGTGAGTAATCGTCAGCGATAGCAACCGTGCGTGGTCTGGCTGCATGAACGGGAGCGACCAGACCGGCGCCAGCAGCTCCGACAGCGGGACGATGTTGATCCAGAAATCCGATAGCGGTACCAACACGGCTTGGTACGGAATGAATATCCCGATGAGAAACAGGATCAGGACCGCCATCTGGGCCCGCTCGTTCCAATCGACGAGCGTCAGCCCGTAGGCGGCCGTGCTCCCGAGGGCGACGGTCACGATCGTCGACGGGATCGTCATAATGAGGCTGTTCAGAAAGCCCGTCGCGAGATTATCGATGGCGCGGGACCACTTCGCGAGAGTGAATCCTTCGGGCCCCGGCGGCATGAACGGCGCCGTCGCGCCTGTTGCCGCGGTGGTTTTGAACGCGGTGACGAGTCCCGTCCAGATGGGTGCGATAAAGAAGGCGAAAAACAGCATCACCAGTAGCGACAGCCCGATCTTCCGGTAGCTCATCGCGGCCAGCATCGACGCGATGCGCTCCTCGCCGGACTTGGTTGCTCGGCTCATCTCAGAGGCTCCCCTGTCGGTACTGGTAATGCAGGTACGGCGCGACCACCGCAAGCGCCATGATCAACAGGATCGTTGCGATAGCGGCCGCGTACGCCCAGTTTTGTAGCTTGAACGCCTCGCGGACCATCAGCGTCGCGAGGATGTCCGTCGCCTTGGGCACCCTGTACTGACCGAATAGCGAGAACAGGAAGGTGAACGCTTTCAGAGCGAAGATCATCAGCACGACCGCGGCACTGACCGACGAGGACTTCAGCTGGGGGATGATCACCCGCCAGTAGGTCTTGAACACGCTCGCGCCGTCGATCTTCGCGGCCTCGAACTGGTCATCGGGGATCGACTGGAGCCCGGCGAGAAACACGACCATCGCGTAGCCGCTGAACTGCCAGATCAGCGCGAAAATCACCGCTCCCAACACCAGGTCAGGGTTGCCGATCCAGTTGAACGGGCCCAACCCGAACACGCCCAAGATGATATTCACCAGCCCGTTATTGACGTTGTACATCCACAGCCAGAACTGGGCGGTCACGACGAACGACAGCGCCATCGGGAGCAGGTAGATTGTCTGTATCTGCTGGTTGAACCGGATGTCCCGGTCAAGGAGGATCGCAAGTAACAGCCCGAGGATCATCGTTACCGTCGTGAACACGACCAGCAGGACCAGCGTGTTCTTCGCGGTCACGTGGACCCACGGATCGCCCAGTGCCTGGACGTACATTGAGAGGTCCAGGTTCGAGAACTTCGGCCGCTGGAACCCGGAGTAGTCCGTCAGTGAGATGACGAGGTTGTAGCCGATCCCGCCGTACACCCCGACGCCCATGATGATGAACGGGACGAACCAGAAGGGGAATGACCGGACGAAGTCGCTCTCGGTGAACCGTCCGAGCCGGACGCGCCATTCCGGGCGCGTCTCTCCGCCGGTGACGGTCTGTGATCCGCGTGCAGTGTCCTGTTGGCCTGCCATGATGAGTGGTTGGTGGGTTCCTATCCGTGCCCGGCCTCAGAACACGTCGATGAGATCGTCGGCCGTCGCCTCGGGGTCGTACGGGCCTTGGAAGTTCGAGGCGATGGCGTCCTTACACGCGCTGAGGTTCTCGGCGGTCGCGCCGAGACCGTGTGCGAGCGTCGGTGGGAACTTCTCCAAGCTGTTGAGATCCTCGACGTTGAACTGGAGGAACTCCCACAGTCGGCTGTTGTCGATGTCCGTCCGGAGCGGAATCGACCCCTTCAGGTTGTTGAACTCGACCTGAGTGTCCTTCTCGCCGAGGAACTTCGCGAACGTCTGCGCCTTCTGGGGGGCGTTGCTGTCCGCAGGGAAGGCAAAGGAGTCGAGGTGCCACACGTACATGTCCTCGGTTCCCGGGAAGGCGATCCAGTCCCAGTCTTCCGTGTAGCTGAACCCGTCGGTGTTGCGGTACTGGCCGGCGGCCCAGTTGCCCATCGTGAAGAACGCGGCGTTCCCGTTGATGAGCTTGCTGTTGGCCTCGGGGAAGCTGATCGAGGACTTGTCTTCGTTCGTGTAGTTCTCGATGATGTTTTTCGTCTTGGTCAGCGCCCGCACGAGCGCCTCGCGGTCGCCGTTGCCGTCCAGCCACGCCTCGTAGGGCTCTTGCCCCTCGCTGCTGAGCATCACTTCCACGAAGTACTGCAGCGGCGCCCACGATCCCCGCGTTGTCATCGTGATCGGGATGGCGTCGGTCTCGCTTTGGACCGCCTCGAAAGCGTCGATCATCGCGTCGTAGGAGGTTATCGAGGACGGATCGACGCCAGCTTCCTCAACGACCTTGGTGTTGTAAAACAGGTTGTTTAGCCGGTGGGACCCCAGCGGAATCGCCCGGAACTCCCCGTTGAGTTTGTTTTCCGACAGTGACTTGGGATGCATTGAGTCCGTGTAGCCGTTCTCCTCCCACACGTTGGTGATGTTCCGGAGCCGGCCGCTGTACTGCTCGAGGGTCTTGCCCGGCCAGGTCGCGAACGCGTCTGGCGGGTTGTTGTTGGCGAACCGGCGGGCAACCGTGGCGTTGAGGTTCTCGTTGGCGTCGCCCCCGATCGGCTTGATATCGTGTTCGACGTCCGGATATTTCTCCTCGAACAGTTCGACGAGCCGCGCGATGGCGTCGGCGCCGTCGCCGCCGGTCCACCCGTGCAGCGCCTCCATCGGGGCGTCGCTACCGCCATCGCCGCCGTCGCCCCCGCTGCCGCCGTCGCCGCCACCGGTACATCCGGCGACGAGGGCGCCGACACCGGCTGACCCGATCTGTATCATCCGTCGGCGACTCAGTGAACTGTTACCCGTGTCACCAGTCGAATCTGGCATGGGGAGGAGATTGTCCCGGTCGCACATAATCATTAGGGATATAACGGTTAGCAGGAATGTCATCCGCCGTGCCTGGGGTCGGGACCGAGACGCATCCGATGTGTGACGGGCGAATGTACACCGAAACCGGGATACGAGCCATGCTACCGCGCTGGTCGGCGCCTCCCGCCGGCCGAGCGCTCGTCGCGCCGGCGCCGCAACTGCCGAAGCAACACGGACCCGGGTCGTGGGGAGCTGTGTGCCCGGTTGGCGGTCCGGTCTCAGGCTGACTGGGAGACGCCGATCTGCTCGACACGGTCGACGTCGGTGAGCCGCCGGTTGTGAAGCGCCTGCCCGCTCGACGTGTCAAACAAATGGATAGTGTCCTCGGGGAAGCGGACGCCGACCTCCTCGCCCGAACGGAAACTCCGCATCCCGTCGACTGTGACAGTCAGGTCGGTGGTGTCCGGGTCGACGAACGACAGTTGGACGGCGTTCTCGTTGCCGTGGGGCTCGACCAGTTGGACGGTTGCAGTGATGGGTTCGTCCGCCGCCGGCTCGGAGTTCAGTTCGATATCCTCCGGACGGACACCGAGCGTGACGTCGCTGTGTCCCTCGATCTTCGCGGCGATATCCTCCGGGAGGTCATAGTTGAATGTCTCGCCGACCAGGGTCCCGTTCTCGTTGGCCGTCCGGAGCATGTTCATCGATGGCTCGCCGATGAACCCGGCGACGAACAGGTTCGCGGGCTCATGATAACATTGCATCGGGGTGCCGACCTGCTGGAGTTCTCCGCCGTTCAGGATGGCGATCCGGTCGCCCATCGTCATCGCCTCCGTCTGGTCGTGGGTGACGTAGATGGCCGTCACGTTCAGTTCGTCTTGGAGCCGCTGGAGTTCCGTCCGCATCTGGGCGCGGAGCTTCGCGTCGAGGTTTGACAGCGGCTCATCGAGCAGGAACACCTCGGGTTCCCGGACGATCGCCCGTCCCAGCGCGACCCGCTGTTGCTGGCCGCCGGAGAGCGCCCCTGGCTTGCGATCAAGTAGCTCGTCGATTCCGAGGGTTTCGGCCGCGTCGGTCACCCGTCGGCTTATTTCCTCGTCGTCTAAGTCCGTCGATTCTTCGAGCCCGAACGATATGTTCTGGCGAACGCTCATGTGCGGGTATAGCGCGTAGGACTGGAAGACCATCGCGATGTCCCGGTCCTGGGGCCGTTCGTTCTGGATTTCCCGTCCGTTGAGCTCGATTCGACCATCAGTCGGGCTTTCCAGGCCGGCGACCATCCGCAGCGTCGTCGACTTCCCACAGCCGGACGGGCCGACCAGAACCATGAATTCCCCGTCCTCGATGTCCACGCTGAGATCGTCGACCGCGACGATGTCCTCACCGCCGTCGTTGAATATTTTCGTCGCGTTGACGATCGAGAGCTCACCCATGGAGGGGCACATGGTTCTCGTGAATATATACTTTGGCGGTCGGTGATACCGCCAAGGCGCCCTGTGACGGCGGTGTTCTCGATGCTCGCGTCCAGCGGCACCCCCACATGCCGTGTCCCTTAGACCGCTGCTCGGTGTCCCTGCTGGCGCCGTCCCGGACCGGACTGGCCCCCGGCGTCGTCGGCGTCAGTTCAGTGCCAGGGCGCCCCGTCCCGATCGACGTACCGCTCGCGCCGGTTGATCGCGTCGATTCGGTCGATCTCCTCACGGGTCAGCGTAACGTCGCGCGCGCCGAGGTTGTCCTGAAGATGATCGACGCCGGTCGCCTTCGGCACGGCCACGACCGGTTCGGGGGCGGTCACCCAGGACAGACACACCTGGGCAGCGGAGACGCCGCGCTCGGCTGCGATCGATTCGACTGCGGGCAGGGTTAGTGCGTCCCCTCGTGCCAGCGGCGAGTATGCAACCAAGTGGTACCCGTGTTCGCGGGCGTGGTCGATCAGCCGGTGCTGGGGGAGCAACGGGTGTCTCTCGACCTGGTTGGCGAACAACGGCTCGTCGAGGACTGCCAAGGCCTCTTCCAGCAGGTCAACGTTGAAGTTCGAGACGCCTACGTGTCGGCAGTACCCATCGGCGACGAGGTCGTCGAACGCTCCCAGGGTCTCCTCGGCGTCGTAGTTGCCGACCGGCCAATGGACGTACAGCAGGTCGAGGTACTCCACGCCGAGAAGTTCCAGACACTCCTCGGCGCCGGCGTACACTTCCTCGCGGGCCAATCCCTCCGCGAAGGGGTGGAGCTTCGACGCCAGAAACACCTCCTCCCGCGGCACGTCTGCGGCCGCGATACCCTCCCCGACTGCGCGCTCGTTACCGTAAAACCGCGCGGTGTCGATGTGTCGATATCCCATCCCGAGGGCGTTTTCGACGGACTGTGCACACTGCTCGGGGTCATCGTTCTCCCAGGTCCCAAGCCCGATCGGAGGCAACCGATCTCCGTCCATATCCTTTGCCCGGGGCCGACGGGCAAGATACTTTACTCTCCGAGTCGCTCGCTGACGAGGTGGTCCTGCTCGCGTCCGGCAGACGTTTCCGACCTCCCGTCACTCCGCCGGCGTGGACTCTCCCTCAAGCGTCTCCATTCGCTCGCGAGCGGTATCGACCCAGTCGGGACGGCGGACCGTCGTCGACCCGATATCGGTGAGCCGCGCCCTGCGCTGCACCCGTACCGTCTGGCCGGCGATAGTGGCGTCGTAGCTGAGCCGCCACCGCGTCACCACGCCGTTCTCCGTCACGGTGGCGGTAAAACTCACGTTGCGCGGGTTCTCCAGATACGGCGGGTCCGGGAACGTCCCGGGACGACGCAGTTCGGTGGCGGTCAGTACCGCTCCGGACTCGCGGTCGACGACACGGATGCTCACCGAGCGCAACACCCGGGGGAGCAGCGGCGAAGGTTCGATATCGTCCCGCTGGTCGACCCGCGACCACCCGTAGAAGGAGGCGTTTTCGAGTACCCGCTGGCTCGCGTAGACGCTCCCGTTGGTCCAGTACTCGTAGGTGTCAGGGAACCGTCCGAGCGGGAAGTCGACTACCCGGTGAGCGATGCGACCGGCGTAAACCTGCTCGCCGCTGGCGACTCGGCGCGTGTTATTGGTCTCCCACATGGTACCGTTTCGCCCGACGACGCGCTGGCGGCTGATCGAGGTGTACCCTGCCGCTCCGAGACGGCGCTCGTGGGCGTCAATGAGCCTGTCGACCACGACGTCGTCCTCAAGTATGCCCGGCGGGTTGGCTTCCCCGTCACTCGGTACTGGTGCCGGCGTTGGTGCCGTTCCGGTCTCGTCCCCATCGGCCGGAGGAAGACCCGAACACCCCGCCAGCGTAATAATGACAGCGAGCGCGAGCAGCCCGACGGCGTCTCTACGCACTCTCGGCGCATACTCGCCGTGACAGTATAGTGCTGTCGCAGACCCACGGACCCACACCTGCGCCGACCGAGGGCAGCGATGGCGATGACCCTACCGGGCCGCGCTACTGGCGGCGCCGCTACCGGCTGCCGAACGAATCGCTCCGGTCCGATTTATTGGTCGTTTTCCTGGAGGGTTGGACCGCCCGGATTTAATTGTCCGCACGCCGGCTTGTCGTCCATGCAGCTCGCTGGCGGAGACTTCACCAATCGCGACTGGCAGACCAGCGACCCGGCTGGAACCGTCCGGTTCGCGATGATCGGCATCGGGTGGTGGACGCGCGCGGAGGCGATCCCGGCAGTCGAGGCGTCCGACTTCTGTGAGACCACCGTCGTCGTCAGCGGTGACAGGTCGAAAGCCGAGGCGACCGCTGATCTGGCCGACTCGATCGAGCACGGAATCACCTACGACGAATTCCACGACGGGGTCGCGGCCGATACCTACGACGCTGTGTATATCGTCACCCCGAACGCCCTGCACCTACCGTTCGTTGAGACTGCTGCCGACCTCGGCAAGGACGTGCTCTGCGAGAAGCCGATGGAGGCCAACTTGGAGCGAGCCCGTGAGTTGCTTGAGATCGCTACCCGGGAGAGTATCGAGGTGATGATAGCCTACCGGATGCAGACTGAGCCGGCCGTCCGGCGCGCTCGCGAGTTCATCCGGGACGGGGTCATCGGGAGGCCGGTACACGTCCACGGCAACATGTCCCAGCGGCTGTTACAGGAGGTCGTTCCCGACCCGGATCAGTGGCGTCTTGACCCCGAGATGTCTGGGGGGGCGACGGTGATGGATATCGGACTATACCCGATCAATACGACGCGGTTCGTGCTCGATGCCGATCCGACTGCCGTTCAGGGTTCCCTGAGTTACGAGACGGAGGCGTTCGCCGACGTCAAGGATGAGCACGCCGCGTTCACCCTTCAGTTCCCTGACGGCGTGTTCGCTACCTGTACCGCCAGCCAGAACGCCTACCAGTCGAGCCACCTCCGAATCACGGGGACCAAAGGCGAGGTTGAAATCGACCCGGCCTTTTTCAACCGTCAGGACCGGGGGTTCCGCCTCTCGGTCGGCGACGAGCGCTATGATATCGGCTTTGAGCAGGTCAACCAGATGACCGAGGAGTTCGACTACTTCGCACATTGCCTGCTGACCGGGAACTCGCCCCACCCCGATGCTGACCACGGCTTCACCGACATGCAGATCATGGACGCCATCTATCGGGCCGCCGAGCAGGACTGCATCGTCGAACTGTAGCCCGAACTGCGGTCGGTTAGGCCTCGGTCAATTACCAGCCGTGATGGACGTGCTCGCGCACGTGCTCGTCGTACACCGCGCGGACGGCGGCGTGGCGGTCGGCAGGCAGCCGCGGCAGGTCCGCAGCCGCCACGTTGCCGCGGATATGTTCGGGGGTCGTCGAACCGGGGATCACTGTCGACACCGCCTCGTGATCGAGGATCCACCGGAGCGTGAACTGCGCCATCGACATCCCCTCAGGAACCAACGGTTCCATTGCGTCGGCGGCTTCGAGCCCCGTCTCGAAGGGGACGCCCGCGAACGTCTCGCCGACGTCGAATGCCTCGCCGTCGCGGTTGAAGTTGCGATGGTCGTTCTCGGGAAACTCCGTGTCGCGGCTCAACCCGCCGGTCAACAGCCCCGAGGCCAGCGGCACCCGGACGATGACGCCGACGTTCCGGGCGGCGGCCTCCTTGAAGAACAGCTCCCGGGGGCGCTGGCGGAACGGGTTGAAGATGATCTGGACGGTTTCGACGCCGTCGTACTCGATGGCCTTCAGCGCCTCCTCGACGCGCTCGACGCTGACGCCGTAGTGGTCAATCAGCCCCTCCTCGCGGAACTGCTTGAGGGCATCGAACACGGCCGGCTGGTAGTAGACGTCTGTCGGCGGGCAGTGTAGCTGGACCAGGTCCAGGCTGTCGACGCCGAGCCGCTCGCGGGAGTCCTCCACGAACCCCCGAAGGTTGGCATGGTTGTACCCCTCAGCGGTGTGGGGGTCGAGCAGCCGGCCGGCCTTGGTGGCGACGACCGGCTCCTCCGGCCGGTCGGCCAGCGCCTCGCGGATTAGCCGCTCGCTGCGGCCCTCGCCGTACACGTCCGCCGTGTCCAGGAACGTCACACCCGCGTCCAGCGCGGCCCGGAGCGCCTCACTCGCGGTGTCCTCGCTGACCTCCCCCCAGTCGCTGCCCAGCTGCCAGGTGCCGTAACCGACCTCGGAGACCCGGAGGCCGGTCGTGCCGAGCGGTCGCTCGTCCATGCCCGCCCAGTCTCGGTGCACCTCCCTAACAGTTCTGCCACGGCCCGAGTGGGGCCGCCGGCCCCGCTCTGCCCCGGCAGCTTTACCGGCCGGTCGCACGGGTGGTGTGTATGTCCGTACCCGATGCCGAGATCACCGACGTGGAAACCTACATCGTCGCGAACCCCTGGAAGCCGTGGGTATTCGTCCGCGTTGAGACCGACCAGGGGGTCACGGGGCTGGCGGAGGCGACGACCCACGACAAGCCCCGGACGGTCGCGGCCGCGATCGAGGAGATGTCGGACTACTTCGTCGGCGCGGACCCGTTCGACACGGAGCAGCTCTGGCTGGAGGCCTACCGGGACGAGTGGTACTCAAAGAGCGTCGTCAACACGACGGTCATCTCGGCGGTCGATATGGCCTGCTGGGACATCAAGGGGAAGCTGCTGGACGTCCCCGTCCGGGACCTGCTCGGCGGGAGTGTCCACGGCGACGAGCTACGGGCGTATGCCAACGGCTGGTACACGGATACCGGGGGGAGCCCCGAGGGGTTCGCGGCGGCCGCCGAGGCGGTGCTCGCGGACGGTTACGACGCGATAAAGTTCGACCCGTTCGGGACGGCCTGGCAGCGGATGAGCGCGGCCGAGCGCAACCGGTCGATCGATATCGTCCGGGCGGTCCGGGAGGCGGTCGGGCCGGATGTCGACTTGCTGATAGAGGGCCACGGCCGGTTCACCGCCGGCCAGGCGCTCGACGTTGCCCGCCGGCTCGCCGACTTCGATCCCACGTGGTTCGAGGAGCCCTGCCCGCCGGACTCGATCAACAGCCTCCGGGAGGTGAGCGAGCGCTCGCCAGTACCGATCGCCACCGGGGAGCGCCACCTCACCAAGCACGACTTCTTCGAGCTGGTCACCCGGACGGAGGTGGACTTCGTTCAGCCGGACCTGATGAACGCCGGGGGGATCACCGAGGGAAAGAAGATTGCCGGCATCGCCGAGGCCGATCACGTGAGCTTCGCCCCGCACAACCCCCAGGGGCCGGTGGCGACAGCCATCTACGCGCAGTTCTGCACGACGGTGCCGAACTTCACCATCCTCGAGACGTTCCAGACGTACGATGTCGACTGGGTAGAGGAGCTGCTGGTCGATCCGCCGACCGTCGAGAACGGGGTCGTCCAGGTGCCCGAGGGCCCCGGGTTCGGCGTCGAACTGGACATGGACACGGTCGCCGACCACGAGTACATCGGCGAGGGGGTCCACACAATCAACCTGTTCGAGTCCGGTTGGGAGGAACGGGCGACCGACCTCCGGTAGCCGACGCGGCGCGGGAGGCCACCGACTCCGTCGAAACCGGCGGTACCACGATCCGACCCCAGCCCGGCGGACCTATCAATTTCATTTACTTTCCGGTGTCGTCACCGCCCCGGCGGTCCGGTCGCCGTTGCCGGGGGCGGGAAGAGTTAATTCGATACACGACATATAACCAGTCGTGAGCACGTCAGGATGAGCGACCTCGACCGTGTCCTGCGGCGGTACGCGACGAGCCAGGAGCTGATGGATCAGATTCGGTACACCGCCGAGACCCTGAGCATGGAGTTCGACCGGTGGGACGAACAGCACGTCAGCGGGCCGAGCCTCTACATGCTCGTTGTCGCCGATATCGACTTCGCCACGTACACCGATCCGCTCGGGGCCAACCGCTGGCCGGTCGAGCGCTGCCGGGTCGTCTCGGAATCGCCGGAGGCATTCACCAGGGTCGCTCGGGACGTGGCGTTCAGCTGTGACGGCGCCGTCATCATCACTGGCGACGGCACCGTCCAAGAGCAGATGGTCCGGGTGCGGAGCCCGACTCCTGAAGAGATTGAGACCGTCGGCCCGCTGGAGTACCCCGACTGGATGGGGACCAAACACCTGAGCGCGCTGGAGACCTCCACCCGCGAGGAGGTGCTGTGGGCGGTCACGCTCAGCGAGGAGGACGGTCGCGTCACTACGTTCCTTGACGGCAGCTACCAGGACTACCCCCGGAAGGAGATCGGCGGCCGCTGGCGCCCCGAACGGTAGCCCGTCCCCGTCGGCAGGGTCATCGAGGAAGTGATACGCAGCGAACGGACGCCCGCTCCTCTGGGGATGGGTGGAGGTCCCCACGACTTCCGTCTCGTTCTGATCCGTCCCGTCCCCGCCAGTCGACGGTCCCAGCCGTCAGTCTCTCTAAGGAGCAGGACGTAGTGGAGACGTGACCCCGTTCGGGCATCTCGCCGTCTCCGTGCTTCTCTCCCGACCGTTCGACCCTAACCGGCGGGCACTGGCGCTCTGTCTCGCCGGTGCCGTAGTTCCTGATCTGGTTGACAAGCCGCTGTTCGCTCTCGAACTTGTGCCGGTTGCCCATACGATCGGCCACTCCGTGCTGACGGTCGCCCTGTTCGCGCTCGTCGCGGCCCGCTACCGGCCGCTCGCGCCGCTGGTCGTCGGCTGGGCCGGCCACGTCGCCGCGGACCTGGTGGTGGCGTACCCAGCATTTCTCGTCAATTACGCCTGGCCGCTGCTGGAGCCCCGCCCAACCCCGGACGACGCATTCCTGGCGTACTGGCTTGAGTACGCGGCCAGCGGGCTGGGCGCGCTGGAGGCTGTGCTGGTCGCGGCGGCGCTCGTCGCTAGCTACCGCCGCGGGCTCCACCGGCTCGCACTGGACGCGGCCGGCCGGTAACCCCGTCCAGAGCGGGCGTAGCAGGGTTCACGTAACGGGTATGGCTTCGCGTGATGTATCAAGTAACGACTACTACGACATCGTCCAGCTCCGGGAAGACTTCGATGATGTCGACATCGCCGTGGTCCTGATTGGCCTCGTCGTCTTCGGCTACGGCCTGCTGCTGGTGCCCTGTCCGCGCTTGGCGGGCTCGGAATCGCCGCCATCGGCCTCTCGCTGCTGCTGGCCGATGTGTTCAACACACAGTGGGCCGGCGACAGGTTCGGCATCTCGGCGGCCACTCGCACGGCTTGACTGTGACGTCCGCTGTGCCCGCGGTCGTCCTGCTGGTGCTGTTCGCCGCAATCAAGAGCTTCGGCGTGGAGGGCCCGGTGGTCTCGGGGAGCTCCTCTCGGGGAGCAACTGACCGCCTGATCCGGCTGACCGACGAACTGACCACCTCTCCTTCCGCTGTTCAACTTGCCCGTTGCCCCCAGTCGCCACCGGACAGTGACTGCCGACGCGTGACGGGACGGCGTACCTTTCCGCCGAGGACATCCGCGACCTGGGCCTTCCCTTCGGCGATTTCTGCGCATTCGAGCGCGGGAGGAGGTCACTCCAGTTGGTGGTAGTCCAATTCGTAGCCGGCATCTAGTGCCGCCTGGACCACCTCGCTGGGCGAGCCCATGGAGGCGGTGCTCAAGTGCATCCCGCCGACACTGTCGCGCTCGATGAGAATGTTGTGCTGCCAGTCGTCGTCGGCTTCCGGGTTGTCGGTGCGGTAGTGGGCGCCGCGGGACTCCGTGCGCTCGGCGGCCGCCCGGAGGATCCCCTCGGCAACCGTCAGCGCGAACCCGAGGTTTAGCGCGAACTCGAACGTCCGACTGGTGGGATCGCCCACCGCGAGGTCGCCGGCCCGCTCGCGCAGCGCCTCCAGCGCCGCGAGCCCATCGGCCAGCTCCTCACCGTTCCGGAGGATGCCGGCGTGGGCCCCCAGCAGCGCGCGGAGCTCGTTGAACAGCACCTCGGGATCCTCGCTTCCGTCGCTGCCGGCCAGCGTCGCCAAGTCCGCGAGGTGATGGCGCGCGAGACGGTGGAATCGGTCCTCGTCGGCGGGCCAGTCATCCCTAACCAACCGGTCGGCGATGGCCTCGCCGGCCGCCTCGCCGAAGGCGATGGTCTCGGCGAGGGAGTTCCCCCCTAGCCGGTTGGCGCCGTGGACGCCGGCCATCGTCTCGCCGATGGCGTATAGCCCCTTGACATCGGTCTCGCCGTGCTCGTCGACGACCACTCCGCCCATCCCGTAGTGGGCGGTCGGGGCGACCTCGACGGGCTCGGCGGCCATATCGACGCCCAGTGACTGGAACCGCTCGTACATCCGGGGGAGCCGCTCCTCGATGAACTCACGCTCGCGGTGGGAGATGTCCAAGTAGACGCCGCCGTTCTCCGTGCCCCGGCCCTTCCGGATCTCGCGGTCGATGGCGCGAGCCACCACGTCCCGGGCGTCCAGTTCCATCTGGTCGGGGGAGTACCGCTCCATGAACCGCTCGCCCTCGCTGTTGTACAGAACGCCGCCCTCGCCGCGGACGGCCTCGGTGACGAGGCGGCCGTCCCAC
>CAZLOO010000001.1:0-2907 GCA_964561055.1 uncultured Halobacteriales archaeon | reverse complement strand
GGGGTGAAACTGGACGAACTCCACGTCCATCAGCCGGGCGCCGGCTTCGTAGGCCAGCGCCGGCCCATCGCCGGTGTTCTCGTCGTCACGCGAGGAGTGGCGGTCGTAGAGGCTGGTGTAGCCTCCCGCCGCCAGCACCACCACGTCCGCCCGGAGAACGAGAAACTCGCCCGTGTCGAGGTCCACGCCAGCCGCGCCGAGCACCCGGCCGCCGTCGGTCAGCAGCCGGCTGACGAAGACGTTCTCT
Organism: uncultured Halobacteriales archaeon; assembly: GCA_964561055.1. GTDB lineage: Archaea > Halobacteriota > Halobacteria > Halobacteriales > Haloarculaceae > CAZLOO01. The sequence goes on along the minus strand of CAZLOO010000001.1, from coordinate 2,660 downwards.
CGGTACGGTATCGACAGCGACTGTGCCTTCGCGACCAGCGTGTCCAGCAGCGACTCCCCGGTGTGGTCGCCGGCGAAGGCGGTGCGTCGGAACGACTGGGCGCCGAAGTAGCGCTGGTCGATGTCGCCGTCCTCGGTGCGGCTGAACGCCATCCCCCAGTCGTCCAGCTCCCGGAGCAGCCCCGGCATCCGCCGGGTAACGGTTTCCACCTTTCCGGGATCGTTGAGGAAGTGCCCCTCCTTGAGGGTGTCCGCGGCGTGAACGGTCCAGTCGTCCTCCGGGTCGTGGGTGCCTATGGCGCCGTTGATACCGCCGCGTGCCCACGTGGTGTGGGCGTCGCCGTGGCCCCGTTTGCCGATCACCAGCAGTTCCTCGGGATCGACCCCCTGATCGACGAGCTCGATAGCGGTCCGGGCACCCGCGGCCCCCGCGCCGATCACCAACACGCCCAGCTCGACCGTCTCGTAGGTTGGTTCGGACGACGCACCATCGGCTCCTTGATCGGTATCTCTCACACTCTAATGAGGGGCCGGACTGTTATAAACCCCTCGCGACCACGCATGGCATTTTCGACGTCTAGAGGGTCTCTACGGAAAATATACGGACTACGTAATCAAGAAAATTGCCGGCAGCCGACCGCTCCCGGGCGGGGGTGTGGCGCGACGCCATCGGCCGGCTTCAAGACGCTCCGGGGCGTAGGGCAGGCGTGAACGCCACACCGGATCTCGACGGGCGGACCGCACTGGTGACAGGCAGCGCGCGCCGGGTCGGCCGGGAACTGCTGTTGCGCATCGCGGACTGCGGTGCCGACGTCGCAGTCCACTACAACGGGAGCGCCGAGGCGGCAGCCGCCACGGTCGCCGAGGCCCGCGAGCGGGGGATTGAGGCGACGACGGTGCAGGGGGACGTCACCGACCCCGATGCAGTGAACGCGCTGTTCGAGGCCGCCGAGGCCGAACTCGGCACCGTGGACGTGCTGGTGAACAACGTGGGCAACTTCGACGCCCGCCACTGGGAGGAAATCGAGTGGCCGGCCTGGCGCAGCGTCGTCGAGAGCACCTTCTACGGGACGGTACTGTGCTCCCGGCGGGCGCTCGGCGGGATGCGCGAGCAGGGGTGGGGCCGGATCGTCAACATCGGCTTCGCCGACAGCGATCGGATGCACGCCCACCCCGTGAACTTCCCGTACTTCGTCGCCAAGACGGGCGTGCTGATGTTCACTCGGATGCTGGCCTGCGACACTCAGGACGACGGCGTCACGGTCAACGCCGTCTCCCCGTTCGCCGTCGAGAACACCGTCTCGGACGTGTCGTCGTTCCCGCGCGGCCGGGCCGCGACGTTCGACGACCTGGCGGCGCCGCTGCTCTTTTACCTCAGCGAGGAGGCGGGATACATCAGCGGTCAGAACGTCGCCGTCGACGGCGGCCGCCTGCCCGAGCGCTGAGCACGGCGCCGGACGGGTACAGCGGTAGCGAGGCGATAGCCCACACGGGGCGATGGCGCCTACGCTCGGGACGGCTCGTCGGGAGTGGACGAATGAGGGGGAGACACCACTGCCGCACCGGGCTGGTAAAAAGCCGTGACGGTTGGCGCGGTCCCGGCTCAGAAGGAGTCGATGACCGGGATGCCGACGGTGCCGAAGTCGGTCATCGCCTCCAGCTTCTTGTTGACGCCGCCGAGGTCGATCGTCTCGGAGACGACGCCGCTGGGGTTGAGCTTGCCGGTCTCGACCATCCGGAAGATTTCATCGTACCGGGTCGGGGGCATCCCCAGCGAGCCGATGAACTCGATCTCGGTCATCACCATCGCGTCCGTCGGTAGCGCCACCATCCCCTCCTCCTCGGCGGTGGTCAGTCCGATCTGGAGGTGCTGGCCGCGGGTGCCCAGGCTGAGCACGGAGTTGCGACAGGTCTCGGCGATGCCCAGCGCGTCCACGCTGACGTCGGCGCCGCGGCCGATGGTCGACTGGACCGCCCCTGGGACGTCCTCGACCTCGCCAGCGTTGACCGTCTCGACGGCGCCTAGCTGTTCAGCCTTCTCGAGTTTCTCGTCCTGGAGGTCCACCGCGACGACGTTCGCGCCAAGCGCGTCACCGATGTGGACCGCCGAGAGGCCGATGCCACCACAGCCGTGGACCGCCAGCCAGTCGCCGGCCTCTACGTCGGCCCGGTGGGCCAGCGCGTGGAAGGAGGTCATGAACCGACAGCCCAGTCCCGCCATGTCGACCGACGACACTCCGTCGGGGAGCTGTACCAGGTTGTGGTCGGCCGCGGGGACGTGGACCTGCTCGGCGAACGCGCCCTGGGCGATTTCGACGAACCCCAGCGGGACGACGTTCTCGCAGGTATTGCCGTGGCCGGTGCGGCACTGGTGGCAGGTGCCGTCTCCGAGGTTGAACGGCACGGCTACGTGGTCGCCCTCAGCGATGCGACTCACCTCGTCGCCGGTCGCGATCACACGGCCGGCGGGCTCGTGGCCGAGGATCTGGCCCGACTGTGGCTGGATGCCGAGCCAGTCCCAGTCTCCCTGCCAGCCGTGCCAGTCCGATCGACACACGCCGCAGGCCTCCAGTTCAACGACGGCCCCATCCGGCTCGACCTGTGGTGCGTCGACGTCCGTGATCTCGAGCGGTTCGCCGTGTGACTGCAATACTGCTGCAC